>JASMLW010000465.1 GCA_030748485.1 Pirellulaceae bacterium | reverse complement strand
GTCGACCGCGCGGAGGAACTGCTCCTTGCTCGTCTCGTGAAACGGTTTTGCGGCGCCTTCGTAGTCAGCGAATGCGATCGAGTGGACGAGGCCGTCGATCTCGGTGTCGGCTAGCTCCGCCGCCAGAGATTCGATCTCGCTCGGTCGCTCGACGTCGCAAACGTGAATCGCCGCCGATTGGGGGACCAGCGAGCGGACTTTTTCGCGGCGCTCCTCGCTGCGAACAACGTAAACCACCCGCGCACCCACCGATTCCAGTGTGCGGGCGACATGGAAAGCCACACTCTTGCGATTCGCCACGCCGAAGACGACGACCGTCTTGTCCGTTAGTTCGAGAAAGTCCATCGCGTTGCTAGGCGGAAGGTGGAGTGGGAGCCGGAGCCGGAGCCAACGTGCAGGCGAAATCGAAGCGGACCGCCAGCTTGCCGGCGTTGGTGACTTTGGCGTTGAGGTAAAAGGCGTCCGCCAAGCGCTCCGTCAATTCGACCTGCATTTCAATCGTGTCGCCGGGCAGCACCATCGACTTGAACTTCACGTTGTTCAGTCGAGTCGCCACGGGGACGCCGGCGGCGCCGCCCAGATGTTGTGAAAGCAAGATGGCTCCGGCTTGCATGGCCGCCTCGCAGAGAATCACACCCGGAGTGATCGAGGCTTCGGGGTAGTGCCCCTGAAAAAAGAACTCGTCCGCCGCGAACCGCTTGCGGCAAATGATTCGGTCGGCCGACTCCTCGATCACTTCGTCGACGAGCAGCATCGGAGCGCGATGGGGTATCGCCTGGTGAATCCGCTCCAACGTCATTTGTAATCTCCGTCCGCCGGCCCGTTCGTTCAGCGCGCATTATTCTCGGGCGGGAGTATTCTCGGGCGGGGGTGAACTCGCGCCGGCCGCCTTCATCAGCATGGCGTCGACGTCGTTGGCGACAATCACGCCGTAGTTAATGGCTCCGAGCCAACCGGACATGATAATGCCGACGCTTCCGGCGTGGTACAGGCCTCGGATCTGTTCGGGCAGGCTGCGACTGACGGCGAGTCCCTCAAACTTCGTCCCGAAGCTCGCGCCCATCACGTGTTTTGTGTAGTGGCGAAACGTGCGCGGCGTCGCCGCCTCGACATGGTCCAACCGCTCGCGGATCTTCGGCACGTAGCGTTCGATGTGATCGAGTGTCTTTTCGATCAAGTCCTGTTTCGACAACTCGTAGTCCTCATCCGACAACTCCGACCAATCGGAGTAGTTGGCGTTGGTGCTCGACACGATCAAGCAGCGGGGCCGACCCTCGGGCCTGGTTCTGGGATAGTAAAAGGAATAGGTGCGACTGGTGATGTCGCGGCTCAGCAACAAGTCCGTGCGAAACTCGGGAGCGGTGGAGCTGAACAACAGATCCCCCGTCTCCTCGTCGATGCGTTCGTCGGCGTTGAGCCCCATGTAGACTTGAGTGCTGGAGTTGTTCAACCGCACCTGTTCGGCCTCGTCGGCGAACGTTTTGTCGAAGTGCTCGGCGCCGACGAGTCGGAACATGGTCTGCTTGAGGTTGGCGTTGCTGACCACCGCGCGCGTCTTTATCTCGCGTCCATTGACTTGGACCCCGACGACGCGGTCCGATTTCACGAAGATCTTTTCGGCGTCGCACTTAATGCGGATGTCGACTCCATTGCGGCGCATCTCCGCCGTCATCCGTTCCACCAACTGGTCCGTGCCACCCTGATAGGTGTAGACCCCTTTGGACATGAAGTTCGAGAAGACGATGCCGTAGGTCAGCGCCGGATCCTCCAGCGTCGAGCCATTGGCGTAGGTGATCGGCTCCATCAACAGCCGCCAGATATCGGTGCGGTCGGGGAAGAATTTCTGGAACAGATGGCCCGTCGTGGTCGCTTGGTCGTCGTAGAAGTTCATGCTCCGCGCGGTGTCGAAAAACTCATCGATCTTGTTCGCCGAGGCTCCGAATTGCTCGGTCAGCAGGCGAGTGAAATCGACTCGGTCGAAGCTGGTCGTCAAGGAGAATTGCGGATTGTCAAAACGGATGTTCTTTAGCTTGACAATGGAATCGGCGATCTCGGCCGTCCAGTATCGCCGGCAACTCTTGATCATCCCCACGGGAAATCCGTGCAGTGAGATGTCGAAGATATGGCCGCCTGGGCGCTTGAACCAGGTGGCCATGCCGCCCAACTTGTAGTGCTGTTCCAGCAGCAGCACCGAGTAGCCGGCGCGACCCAGGATGTTGGCCGCGGTCATACCCGCCAGGCCCGTGCCGATCACCACGACATCGTATTGGTCGCGGGCTCCTTCGAGGAAGTCCTTGGGCATCGGCGGCTCGGGGATCAATGGGGAGGCGCGTGCGCGCACGCGCGGCGGAGGGTAAACGATAGCGCGCAGCGGAAGGGTCGTAAAGGTGGCGCCGTCACTCGCGCAGCAAGTGCTGATTGGCGATCGAGATGCCGCTGACAATGGCTCCGATGATTCCGACGAAACCCTGATCCGTTCCGCAGACAAACAGATTGGACAAATGGGTGCAGCCGTCAACCTGCTTGTCGGGAGCCCCGTAGACGGCTCCATTGTCGTGCCACGTGAAGCGGCGGATCGTCTTGGGAGTGAACATGTCCGTGTCGATCACGTGATTGCGGAAATCGGGCATGAAGCGGACCGCCGAATGCACGACCGCATCGTGCCAGCGGAGCTTCTGCAAGCGGTAGTCGTCATCGTCCAGGGCGGTCCAACCGCGAAAGTCCGCCAACGACGTGATCCGCACGACACCGTCCGGCAGTTGCCCGCTCGCTTCGTTGTACGCGAAGTTGTTGGGCGAACAGATGACGCCCGTCCGTAGGTCGCACAGGTCTTCATCCGGCTGACGCCAATGAAAGGTGTCCGAGTCGTTGTAGAAGATGATCGTCTTGTCGCAGCCGAGCTGCTTGGGTTGCTTGTCGAGAATGGAGACGCATTCGGTGAACGAGAGCTTTCCCGCACGGCGATTGACGTCGGCCTCGCTGATGTCGTCGCACATTCGCATCGTCTCGACCCAGCCGGCCGAGGACAAGACTCGCCGGCCGCTGAGTTCTCGGCCGTCGTCCAGAATCACGCCGACGGCGCGGCCGTCTTCGACCGTGATCTTCTCCACGCCCGCGCGGAGCTTGAGCTCCCCGCCGAGGCCGCGAAACTTGCGGACGAGGTTCTTCAGGATCAGACGGACACCCGCGAATGGGCGAGCGAATCCCTCGAGATAGATACTGCGAAACATGATGCAGAACTGGGCGAAGTCCATGTCGTCTTCGCGGGCGTTGCCGTACCACATCAAAGGGCACAACAGCATCTCGATCAGCAGCGGATCCGAAATCGTCTCCTCCAAGATGGTGCGAGCCGACAGCGTGTACGCCTCTTCGCTCAAGTCGTCGTAGTCGATGATCTCGGAGATCAAGCGGTTGAAGTTGTCGATTTCTCCCGGAAACTTCTCGGTGATTTCCTGCTTGAGCGTGCCGATGTCGTTGTTGAACTTCAGCTGGTGATCGGGAAATGCGATCAGCGAACCGATCTGTGGGGCCAGCGAAAAATCATCCCAGCGGAAGCGCAATTGCTTGAGCAATCGCGCCAGCGGGCCTCGAC
>JASMLW010000464.1 GCA_030748485.1 Pirellulaceae bacterium | reverse complement strand
TTAGAGCGCATTTCAAAACCGATGTTTTGCCGTACGATGGCCTTCCAAGGCGCCTTCCAAGGCCGTCGTTTCCCGAGGATTTCCAAAATCGACGGCCTTGGAAGGCCATCGTACAAGGTTTTGAAATGCCCTCTAGTCATTTTTCAACATCATCCGGCCTATTGTCGTGGCTGCGACGGGAAGTGCAATTGAGACGCCGATGGCCAGTGGCAGCCAATCGCGTCCCTCGGCGAACTCGCCAAACCGCGAGTAGACGAACGCGATCACCAGGTTGCTGACGGCGACCGCGGGCAGGAATTTTCGCCAGGGCAGTTGGTTCACGCCCAACATCAAGACGCTGGCTTCAGCCATCAAGGGCAGCCCGCGGGAGAAGACGAGAATGGCTGCTCCGTGCCGCTCGCTCAACTGAGCCATCCGCGCCAGCTCCTGCTCACTGGCGAAGCGGGCCGCCCAAGGGCGGCCATATCGCCGCGCCATCGCGAAGCCGATGACGGCGCCGAGGGTCATGCCGACCCACGACGTGAGCGTCCCCAGCCACGAACCTAGATACCAGCCGCCCATCGTGCTGATCATGCTGCTGGGGATCGGCAAGAAAATGTCGGACGCCAGCAAGGCGATGATTCCGGTTGAGGTGGATCCGCGACCGGACGGTGTTTCGATCCACTCGCGAACCCAGGCTTCAAGTGGTTCCGAGAAGAGCAGAAAAGGGACCACCGGCAGCGCCAGCACGACGGTGAAGATGATCAGTTGTTTGTAGACGGTCTGCAAATCTGATCTCGGGATGGCGGCGCCGGTTTGACTTGGCCATTCGGCGACCTAGGTTCTCAAGAGGCTCTCTCTTCAAGGAGCTCTACACGGATCCACTTTTATCACTTCTGACGGTTAA
Source organism: Pirellulaceae bacterium (assembly GCA_030748485.1). Taxonomy (GTDB): domain Bacteria; phylum Planctomycetota; class Planctomycetia; order Pirellulales; family Pirellulaceae; genus JASMLW01. The sequence goes on along the minus strand of JASMLW010000464.1, from coordinate 38,247 downwards.
TCACTAGGACGCCATGACTTCCACGCTGCTCGCCGCCGCACTGTTGTCCACCGCGACGCTCGCCCAGGGCTTTCCGACCGAATTGGACGAAGATGTCGAACGGGCTGCTCGCTCGTTTCGGATTGAAACCTACAACGCCTTCCGCACCGAACGCGGAGAGTACGATCGTCGCGTCAACGCGGCTCGTCAGTTGGTCGATCGGTGGAGCCGAGCAGGGCAGCCCGCTCAACGCCGCGAGGAGATCCTCGAGTGGTTTCAGAAAGCGGCCGCTGTGAACGACGCGAGCCCATTGCCGGCGGACGTCGAGTTTCAAGCGGACGCCGTCGATCCGTCGATTTCGTCGCCGCCTCCGATTTCCCTCGCGCCTCCGCGCCGCGCAGCGCCCGATCTCTTGAACGGCCAGCCGGCCGATTCCGCTGGAACAAGAGACACCGGGCCGGCCCCCTATCGTCCCCTCACCAGCCTCGGCACGGCCGTTATCAAGGCCGTCCCCAAGAGCAATCCGTTCGACTTCGTGACCGGCAATCGGTGGCGGCGACTCCGACCCCCGACATCGGCGCCATCCGCTCCCCACGCGACCGTCAGGCAACCTGACGACGCGTAGCGCCCGCGAGTGAAGCGCAGAGAAACGCATGCGCCGCCGCCGCTCTGTCAAGGCGGTACTCAAAGGTCGCACGGCTGCGCTCGACCGTTTCGCTATACGAGTTCGATACTCTTGACGGAGTTGCCGCTGGCGTTGCGAGCTCCGTAGAGACAGCGTTCGGCGGCGTCGAGCAGGTCGTCCACGGGGAAGTTCTTCGGGACTTGCGACAGCGAGGCGGCGCCGACGTTGAGCGACAGTGCAGCGGCGTCCGGGTACTCGATCGGCCACCTCTCGACGCCGCGACAGATTTCTCGAGCCACCTTGGCGGCTTGAAACTGATCGGACGCGGGCATGATCAAGGCGATGCTGTGGTCGGTCATCGGTTCGCCATAGCAATCGTCTTCGACGCAATGTTCGATGAGTTGCTCGAGTTCCTGCATAAAGAAGTCGATGAACCCCAATCCATGGATTGCGACGAGCTCTTCGACATCGCCAAACTCGACCAGCACAAGCGCCAGCGGTTGGCGCGCCAAGCGGGCCGCCGCCGCGGACGACTTGAGCCGTCCCAGCAATCCGGGTTCATCGGGCGCCTTGAGAAACATCTCCTCCGGTCCGTTCATCCAAGGCTGCTGCGTTTGGGCGGCTTCCACCCTGGCGGTCTCCTGTTCGGCCAGCAGGACTTCGAAGTCCCAGTCGTCGCATACGTCGAGCGACGAACTCGCGGGCCCATCCAGATCCTCGTCCGCCAGCCGATCGTGGGCGGCGGCCAGTATCTCTGGATACGACACCTGATCGCCGTTGACATCGACGGCCTCTTCCAACGCCGGCTCCAACTCTTGAACTGTCTCCACGATCTGCTGCAGTTGTCCATACGAGATCTTGGCGAAACGTTTGGCCGTCCGGAGCAGCCGATCCAACACGTCGGGCGGACCGCCGTTGAGCAATCTCGCGATCAAATCAGCGATGTGGAGGATTTGCGGCTGAGCCGCCTTGTCGACTGGCAGCGCCGCCAAACGGACTTCGTCGGGCGGCATCCCAACCACATGGGTGACCGAGTCCGGCAGCCCCCAATTTGAGAGGATCTGTGCGGTAAGCACCGTGTGATAGAAACCCAGCGCGTGCGACTCAGCCTCGGCGATGTCGCCGCCGTTGGCGTAGACACCTTTCCAAAACTCGGCGTAGCTGGCTCCGAGCTCCTTGACTAGGACCAGCACACTGAAGTCCTGCAGCAGCGCCGCCGTGAAGATCTCGTCTGTGGGAATGCGCCAGATCTTCTGCGCTAGCTCTCGGGCGGCGACCGATTTGATCAGCGCGTGCCGCCAGTAAAGTTTGAGCATCTCACTTTCGATTTCGTCGCAGAGCCCCCGCGGCAAACTGAAGCCGAGCACCAGCATCTTGAGCGAACGCACGCCCAACAAGGCGATCGCCTGGTTGAGATCGGCAACTTCTCCGCGCAGTCCGAATACGGGACTGTTGACAACTCGCAGCAGCTTCGCCGTCAGCGCGGGGTCCGTTTCGATCGTCTCTTTCAACTCGCGGATGTCGACCTTCGGATGGTTCGTCAGGTCGAGAACTCGCATCGCAACCGCGGGCAACGAATACGTTTCCCGGCTTCGCTGTACAAACTGGTTCAGAATGCCGGCGGCTTGTTCGGTGTGCGTCATGGTGTCGAATGGCTCAGGCGGAAATCCGTCGTACACTAGATCCGCGCACGATGTGCGCAGACGTTGAAGAAAACATAGCTCACCTGAATCGGAGAGGCCGCGATTCGGCGCTGGATCGACCTCTTCGCGACATCGGCCGATCGTTTGAACCGGATCTGCCTTCCTCCCGTTCGGTTCGTCCACTCTGGCCCAAAACAAACAAACCGACTGCGCGTCGTCGAGGCGGCGCACCCGTTTCCTTCGCTATAATCCGACCAATTACAACACCACAGATCCGCAACGAGATTCTCCACCCCGTGGTTTGTCGCTCATCAAAAGTTGGAAATATGACATCGCACTTCTCACCCGAGTTTCCTGTTCGTCGTTGGCAACTTTTTCTGCTCATCGTCGCGGCGACCGTCAATACAGCTCGCGCCGATTCGAACTGGATCGATCCGACCGGCGCCAAGGGCGCACTTTTCATTGCCGGCGGGGGAGCGCTGTCCGACGAAACATTGCGGCCGTTCATTGAATTGGCGGGTGGCGCGGACGCGAAACTCGTCGTCATTCCAACGGCGTCGGCGAAAGCCGATGAAGATGGAGCCGATGAGCGCTACGCCGATCCTTGGCTCGGCCGAAAGTTGGGCGCTGTGACCGTACTGCACACGCGCGATCGCGAACGAGCGAACGATCCGGACTTCGCAGCTCCACTGAAGGCCGCGACGGCTGTCTGGTTCGTTGGCGGCCAGCAATCGCGAATCGCGGAGGCTTACGTCGGAACGCTTGTTGAGAAAGAGCTGATGGAGCTGCAAAAGAGAGGCGGTGTGATTGGCGGCACGTCGGCGGGAGCCGCAATTCAATCCAAGTTGATGATCGCCAGGGGCAATCCTGAGGCCGAGCTGAAGGTCGGATTCGATTTGCTGCCCGGCGCGGTCGTCGATCAACACTTCACGAAACGCAAACGAGCGCCTCGGCTGCGAGGCGTTTTGGCGAAGCACCCGCTCCACGTCGGTGTCGGTGTCGACGAACAGACCGCCCTGGTTGTGCGGGGGCGGCGGATGCGAGTCGCCGGCGAAGGAAACGTGAGGCTCTTGTTCGCCCCCTCCGAGCGTGAAGAGGCAACAGAGATCGTGTTGGAGCCGAGGCAGTTCGGCGATTGGACGTCGATGCGTCGTTTGGCTCGCGATCGCGCCGGCGACTTGTTCCCCGCGGCGAAAGCGGTGACGCCGGTGGTCGAGAACGGCTCGCTCGTGATCGTCGGCGGCGGCGGTATGCCCGACGAGTTGACGGATCGTTTCATCGAGTTGGCGGGCGGCGAGGAGTCACTGATCGTCGTCTTGCCAACCGCAGTCCCCGATCCGCTGCCGCCCGATGAGCGGATCGCCCGACTGTTCACGCGGCGGGGAGCCAAAAACGTCAAAGTGCTCCGCGCTCGCGCGAAGGAGGAGGTGGAGAGCGCCGCGTCCCTGAAGTTGTTGCGGGAGGCGACAGGCGTCTGGTTCGGCGGCGGCAGACAATGGCGATTCCTGGACGCCTACGAGAACACCAAGCTGGAGCCGTTGCTCCACGATGTGCTCAAACGCGGTGGCGTCATCGGTGGCAGTTCGGCCGGCGCGTCGATCCAAGCCGAATTCCTCGTCAGGGGCAGTCCGCTCGGCAACCGCACCATGATGGCGGACGGTTATGTCCGCGGGCTGGGGTTCTTGCCGGGCGTCGCCATCGATCAACACTTCGCGCAGCGGAAACGATTCCGCGACATGACCGCCGTGATGAAACGGCATCCGCAGCTGCTGGGAATCGGCATCGACGAGACGACGGCGCTGGTCGTCAAAGGCAGCATTGCTGAAATTGTCGGAGCCAACAAAGTGCATTTCTACAATCACCGCCAACCCGTCGAGGATGGCAAGCCGGACTACGAAACAGTGGACGCCGGCCGGCGATACGATCTAGCGGCTCGACGCATCGTCGAACCCTAGACGGTCTCGCCGTTGCCGTTTGCCCCTCAGACGGCTAAGTTGGATGGTTAGTTGAGGAGCCCCGGACCCACCTTAGCGGCTCATCACTACGCCAAACTTCTGGCCGCGCCTACCAAGCCGCACATGTCCGCTTCATTATCACAGCGCCAAGGCGAACGAATCGCCACCTGGATTGTTGTCACAATCCTGATCGCCATCAATCTCATCGCCGGCTCGCTTGTCGGTTCGGTTTTTCACCATTCTCCCGCGCAACATCTAATCTGGGCGCTGTACGCCGGGACAGTGCTGGGGTTCGCCATCGCCCAATTGAACCTGATCGCGATTTGGTCGGCGCTGGCTCCCGGTCGGCTGCTGGTTCGCCTGCCCTGGTCGATGATTCTGTTGATGCTGATGTGGTACGCGCTGATCGTTGGCAATCGCGCGGTGTCGCGATCGTTTTCTCGCACCGAAGCGGTGCAACTTGGCTTGGTGTTGGTCTACGGGTGGTTGGCCGCGATGGCTCCGTTCTGGATCGCGCGACTGGTGTTCAAGTGGCGACTGCAGCGCGGCGGTGATGAAGAGGCTCGCGAGCAATTCAGTATCAGGCAATTGTTGCTGGGAATGTTGATTCTCAGTTTCGTGCTCGCCCTGGGACGCGCCGTGCTGCCGGCCGGGAATGAGTTGTTCGTCTCGATGGAAAGCGAAATCTATTTGATTCTGCCAATCCTAACGTTCGCAAACATGATCATTGTCGCGCCCAGTCTGTGGGTGGCGTTTTGGGATTTCGAGCGCCTGATCGTGGCTGTGGCCGTGTGGCTGATTCACTGTGGAGTAGTTACCGCGATTGAGCTTGGCGTGTTTGCGGCGACGCTTGGTCCGGGCATGGACTTAGAAGCAATCCTCGTGTTCATCGCGCTCAACTACGCGCAGTTCTTTAGCGTGTTTTGCACGATGCTCGCCCTCCGCGCGATCGGATATGGTTTTCTCCGCGGCGCTCAACAATCGCCAGCGGGCGGCTCGCCGTTTGAGCAGGCGGTCATACCTGAAACGGTCGAGCGCTCGGTCGATCATCTGTTCGCCGGAGTCGATGCCCGCGATGTCGAGGCGGGCGGCTCGGATTTGCCGCTCGCGAACGGCGAGTAGCGACGGGGCAATCCGCGCGACGAGCGACCGCGGAAGACAGCGGGGTCTGCTCAATCTTGGTTCGCAGCCGGTTCGTCGAGAGGAGCGAGCTGCTTGTACTCGCCGCTGAGCCAGCGAGCGAGGTCTGACTTGTAGTATTTCGAGAACCGATTCTCGCTGGCTCCGCCCGGCAGGTTGGTCCACGCTTCGTCGGTGCTCATGTCCGTCACAAAATGATACGACGGCGCGAATGTCGACTCGCGTGTCGCCGTTTGCAGTACGTGACCTTGGAAGGGTGTGGCGAAGCAGCCCGGCATCGGGAACTTGCGGCTGTTGTAGCCGAGCATGCGGCCGACCTGGTGGCTGCCGAAGAAGCGGTCCGTGAAATGAAAGGAATTGACTTTCGACCAAGGCATCGTGCGTTCGACATCGATCGGCTCGGCCGCGGCGCGGATCAGCTCGCCTTTGTCGGCTCCGGCCCACCACCGCGATTCAGCCTTCGCCAGCTCGCGATCGGCCGCCGTGAGCAACATGACGGAGAATCCGGCGCGCGAGCAAAGATAGAGCATGCGGCGAAATCCAATCGCGCGGCGGCTGCCGAGAATCTGCACCATCACGTTGCGGTACAACTCGGAAAACAACGACGCTTCCCGCGACGTCGGTTCGTACCTGTGATCCCAATCACTGAGCGTCTTCTTGAGTGGCCCGTCGACCATGTGCGGCAAAAAGACCTCGAGCAAGTCGCGGGCCTGCAGACTCACCACATCGTATTGCAGGTCCTCCATGTCGGATGTCGTGGCGGCCGGTAGTTCGCTCAGCCTCTCCACGATGCGACGAATGCGATAGTCGGGCAGCGGTTGGGTGACCAGCAAGGGTCCGTCGGGAGGATTCATCTCTTGATTGGCCGTGGCCAGGAATCCCTCCTCGGGGTCGTAGATCCTCGGCAACACGGAGTTGGGGAGCCACCCCGCCCAATGGTTCTCTTCCTCCCACGCTGGGATCGGCGTCAGTCCCGTGTGGCCGCCTCCGCGACGAGGAAACCTGCCGGACGCCTGCAACCCGATGTGTCCGCCGTCGTCGGCGAACACCCAGCACAACGTCGGCTGCACGCACGACTCGCGGACGACGTTCATCGCCGTCACCGCGTCCGCCGAACCGACCACGTTGAGCCAGGCGGCGATCGCCTCGCCATTGCCGGGCGAAGAACCAGTCCAGGCGAGCGACAGATGGTAACCTTCACCGAGCTCCTCCGGATCGGAGTCGAGAGTTCCCTGTTCGTTCGACCAGACGCCCATCGCGTCCGGTTCGCCGCCCTTGCGCGACAACGACTCGTCGCGGCGAGTGAAATCGAGCCACTCGTCACCGCGCCGGTACTGCCACCCCGTCTCGCCTCCGCGACGACATTGCTCGACGAAATAGTCGATCGTATCGCCCTTCATGTAGGTCACACCCCACGCCAGTCGCGGGGTGCGGGCGACGGCGAACAGCGGGCAGCCCGGCAGCGTCGCGCCCATCACAAAGTCGTCGCCCCATTTCAGAATTGACTCGTACCAGATCGCCGGTAATCGATTGACTTCCAAATGGGGATCCGACGCCAGCAGCGCCCCACCGGTCGCGCTGCGGCTGGGCGAGACGGCCCAGGCGTTGCTGCCGGCCAGCCGCGGGAGGTCCGTCAACAACTCGAGCGCGTCGTCGGAGAGCTTGTTCGACATCTTCACCTGGCGAAGCAATTGAAAGTCGACATCGTCGAGGCGCGGAGCAAACAGTTCGCGCAACGCGTCGTCACCGGCTCCCGAATGGATCAATTCCATCAGCAACCGCTCGTTTTGCATCTGGCTGACCGCCAGCCCGCCGAAACTCAACAGCTTGCCGATCAACAGCACGGACTCGGGGTTCCAAGGTTGAGCCTCGTATTTTGTCGCCCACATCGGCCACGATCGGCCCAACTCCTGGAGGCCGTCGTTCACTCCATCGCAGTAGGCGCAGACGCGATCCAGCACGTCGGTGGCGAGCAAGTCGACCTCAGCCGCCAAGTCCCGGTAAAGTCCCACACGGCGGAAGAACCGATCGGTTTCGAGCAACTCGTCTTTGTCGGCAATCTGCTCCGCCGCGCGACCGCTGGCCACGCTTCGCGCGAACTGCATCTGAGTCCCGCGGTCGATGGCGTGTAAGTACCCGAGCCCAAACAGACCGTCGAGGTGCGAGTCGGCGAAGACGTGGGGCGTGCCGTTGGAGTCGCGGTAGGCGCGGATCGTGCGAGTGGCGGATGCCGTCGAGATTTCCTTCATCCAGCGCGTCCTATCATCCGTCGATCGTGCCCTGCGACTTTCCTTCGCCCGGCCACCGGTTTATGTTGAGGGCCCGGCGACGGCTCGCCAAGCATTCTAGCACATGACGCGAATTGGACGCTGCAAGTCGCTTTCCAACAACACGTTATTGCCAAGTCTCATGGACGCACCCCAACGATCGCTGCGAGTTGGCTTGCTGTTCTGCTCGCCCTGGTTGATCGGCGGTGCGTTGCTGGTCCTCTGGCCGTTTGCAGCGTCATTCTATTGGAGCTTCTGCGAGTACGACCTGTTGTCCAAGCCGCGGTTTGTCGGAGCCGTACACTACCGCCGGCTCGTCAGCGAGTTAGCCGCCGGTGAAGGCTTTGGGTTGGCGCTGTGGAACACAGCCTACTACGCGCTCTTCTCTGTGCCGGCGTCGATCGCACTGGGTGTTGGTTTGGCGCTGATGCTGCAGTGGCGAGTTCGCGGACGCGCGTTCCTCCGAGCCCTGGTCTTTCTGCCCTCGGTTGTTCCCATCGTCGCCGCCTCCGTGCTGTGGATGTGGATGCTCGATCCGAATGACGGCGTTGTCAACTACTTGCTGTCATGGATCTACATTCCCGAGCAGTCGTGGTTCAACGGTCGCGGCGAGGCTCTGTTGGGCGGCGGATTTGGCTCCAAGGACGCGCTCGTGTTGATGGCGCTGTGGGGCGTTGGCAATTACGTGATCATCTACCTGGCGGCGCTGAATGATGTTCCCCAACATCTGTACGAGGCGGCGGAGATCGACGGGGCAAACCGTTGGGCTAGCTTTCGGCATGTGACCGCGCCGATGTTGACGCCCGTCATCTTCTTCAATTTGGTCATGGGGTTGATTCAATCCGTCCAGGCGTTCACTCAGGTCTACGTTGTGAGCGCCGGGCGCGGTGAACCGCAAGGTTCGACATTAGTGCTCTCTCTGCACTTGTTCCTGTCCGCGTTTCAAGACCTGGACATGGGCTACGCGTCGGCGATGGCTTGGCTGCTATTCGTCGTCTTGCTGGTCGTGACCATCGCCCTGTTCCGGTCCGCTCGGCACTGGGTGCACTATCAAGGGGCGTTACGATGATCGCGCGAGAGGCGTTGGCGAAGTTTGCTCGGTCCGTCTATCACTTGGCGCGATGGGCCGCCGCACTGGCGTTGGGCGTCTTGCTTGTCGCCGCCATGATGTCACCCGCGTCCCGGTCCGAGCCGGTTCCGTCCGGCCGGCGGGAGGTCATTTTCTGGCACTTCTGGGGTGGAGCCGATCGCCGCGTCGTCGACGACATTGTCGACCGTTTCAATCGCAGCCAGGACGAGCACTTCGTGCGGGCCGTCGCCATGCCGGGGAACAACCTCGATCTCAAGTTGTTCCTGTCCGTTACCGGCGGCGACGCTCCCGATCTGGTCAACCAGGACGATCCCATCGTCGCCGACTGGGCGCATCGCGGCATGCTGATCCCGCTCGACGAATTGGCCGGCGCTGGTGAGATGGTCGAACTCGAGGAATGGCTCTTTCCCGCCGCTCGCAAGTTGGGCGAGCACGACGGCCGCCTGTTCGCGCTCTGCAACGGATTGGACATCCGCGCGCTCTACTACAACCAAACGCTGCTGGCTGAACATGGGCTCAGCGCGCCGCGGACCCTGGCGGAGCTCGACCGAATCGCCGAGACGATTGCGCCACCTGATCAAACCGACCATGCGAGGTTCGGTTACTTGCCGGATTCTCGTCGGCTGTGGGCGTGGGGAGTCGTCTTTGGCGGAGACTTCTACGACGAGCCTTCCGGCGCGGCGACATTGACCGACCCGGCGATCGGGCGAGCGCTGGAGTGGATGGGCGGTTACCGGCGTCGCTACGGCGGGAAGACGATCGCCAACTTTCGGCAAGGCGACCAGGCGCTGCCCGGAGCGGCCTTCCCGTTGCTGCCCACGGGCTCCGCATCGCCGCACGGCCGCTACGCAGTCATCATGGACGGACAGTGGCGAGTTCGCGACATCGCCGAGGCCAGTCGGCAGCGGCTGGCGGACGGTCTGCCCGTCGCCGAGTACGGTGTTTGTCCCCTACCGCCTCCAGCAGATGGAGACGCCAACGCCGGTTGGGTCAACGGCAACTTCTTTCTCTGCCTGCGAGGATGCCGCAATCCCGCCGGAGCCTGGGAGTTCATGAAGTTCTGGTCGGGTTTCCCGGCCACGTCCGGCGACGCCGCCAAGACCTGCGCGGACGGCGGCTGGATTCCCGTCTCGCAGCGCGTTGTCGACGAACCGGCCTTTCAAGATTTCCTCGCCGCGCGACCGCTCTTCCGACAATTCGTCGAGCTGGCGGCCAGTCCCAACCAAGAGCCGATCCCGATCGTTCCCGGGGCCGCGTTCTTCGATCGGGCCGTTCGCGACGCCGGCGGCGATGCGATGCAAAGCGATAACCAGTCGCCACGACAGATTCTCGAGCGCGCGAACAGTCGCGTCAACGAACACCTCACTCGCCGAACTCAAGGTGGTCGACCCTAACGCCATGGATCGCGACCGACCAACTCGAACCGGCTTGCTCATGTTGCTCGCCGCCGCCGCGCTGTTCGCGACGCCGCTCGTTTGGATGGTCGTCTCGTCGCTCAAACCCTACGGCCAATTGGCGAGTGATCCGTATTCGTTTTGGCCGCGCGAATGGCGGTGGGAGAATTACGCGGACGCCCTGGACGAAATCCCGTTCCTGCTGTACTTGCGCAACACGCTCGTCCTTTGCGTTGGCAACGTTGTCGGCACGGTGCTGTCGTGCTCCCTGGTGGCCTACAGTTTCGCCCGCCTGCAATGGCGGGGGCGCAACGCGCTGTTCGGCGTGCTGATCGCCACCATGCTCTTGCCCACACACGTCACCATGATTCCGCGATTCGTACTGATGCGGGAACTGGGACTCTACAATTCGCTGGCGGCGATCATCGCGCCGACTTTCCTGGGCGACGCGTTCTACATCTTCCTACTGCGTCAGTTCTTTCGGTCGATTCCGGAGGAACTGAGCGAAGCGGCCCGGTTGGACGGCCTGAGTGAATGGGGAGTCTATTGGCGAATTGTCTTGCCGCTCAGCCGCCCGGCTCTGATTACGGTGGGCCTGTTTCAGTTTGTCGCCACATGGAATGACTTCAACAGTCCGTTGCTCTACCTGAACGACACTCGCAAGTTTCCACTCGCCTACGGGCTCGAGCAGTATCTCAGCTCCTACAACACGCAAACGCATCTGCTTCTGGCGGCGGCCGTGATGTTTACGCTCCCCGTCCTGATCCTCTTTCTGCTGGCTCAGCGGAGTTTCATTCGCGGTATTGTGACAACCGGCATCAAAGGGTAGCCAAGCGGCGTCAACGAGCTGCCGCTCGATTACTGTTCGTGCGATCCCGTTGGTCGCTGGAATCGATCGAGAGAAGCACCGACTCCTCAAACTCCCGATTGGTCGGAGCGCTAGGGCAGCTGTGGGGATCTCTCCTCGAACTCAGTCATGATCTGCTGCGCCCTTTTTAAGCGGACTTTCGCGTCGTCGCTCAACCCTTCGGCGCTGAGTCGCAGGGCGAGTTCTTTCTTGCCCGTCTCGCCGTAGTGCGAGAGCAGAGCGGCGGCGGCTTCGATCGAGTTAGCCCTGGTTGTCTTTTCGATAAAGGAGACCAACTGCCGCGCCGACTCGGTCGGAGGCCCAGCCAGGTTGACGCCCTGGTGTAGGTCGGCCAAGTCGGGCTGCCTGATCCTCGATGCGATCAGGCCGCCGGGAAAGCGCGACTGCTGTGAACGCAGCGAATTGGTCGCCGCAGACTGGACACTGCCATCGGGGTGGCCCAAGGCGCGGAGCAAGGTTGCCGCCGTTTCAGGCGACCGTCCCGAATTCGCCAGACTGTGGATCGCTTGGGCCGCCGCCGCGTCTTGGCTGGTTGCGAGTTCGACAAGCCGTTTGCGAACTTTGGGGTCGCTGCCGAACGCGGACAGCATTCCGACGGCCTCCTCGCGGACGTCGTCGTCGCGATCGCGAGAGGCGGCCAACAATTGCTCGGCGTTGCCGCTCAGCGAGTTTCTGTGCATCGACAGCGAGGAAGCGGCGAAACGACGGACATTGACGCGTTTGTCCAGCAGCGCTTTGACCAATGCCGGCACGCTCTCGCCGCCGATCCGGTGAATGGCGTTCCGCGCCGCAAGCACCGTCTTGTCGCGGCTTCCTTTTTGATCGTATTCCGACATCACTTCGAGAATCGCTTCGGTGGCTTCGGAGGCGTACCCGTTGGCGCCAAAAGCAGCCAACGCGTTGAGCGACTCGATTCGCAATTCGGTTTTCAGTTCGGTCCTCCAGTGGTCTCGCCAATGCGAAAACGGCTGGCCGTCGTACCGCAGTTTCTGACGGAGAGTGGTCGCCGACGCTCGACCCATCGATCCGCCCGAACCGGGTATTCCACCGCTACCTCCGCGGCCGAAACTCGACCCGCTTCGGCCCGACGACTTGGCGCCGCCAAAGCCCGATCCGGCGGCTCCCGATCCGCTGCCCAGAGTTCCGCCGAGACCGCCTCGCCGCGAGGAGCCACCGATCGTCCCGCCTGAGCCACCGATCGTCCCGCTCGGCTCGGCGTCATTCGCGCCGAGCTCAGACAAGTCGCCGCCGAGTCCGCCGGCCGAGCCCAACCCGCCGAGCCCGCCGCGCCTGCGTTCAGGTCGGGGAACAGCCGTTTGCCGAGATTGACGTTGCGGACGCTGTCAGCTTGCCTGAGCAGGATATGGTCATCGAGAATCTTCAGCACGGTGATGGGAGTCGCCCCGTGAGCGACCACGTCACCTTCGGCGATCGTGGCTTGCATCGCATTGCTGCCAATCATTGCTTTGCGACCCGACTGCAGATGGACAACGGCCAGCAGCGTGGCTGTTTTCAAATCGACGACCTCGTTCAGAGACCGCTGCATGTCGATGAGTGAGGCTTGGCTGAGCCGCTGCCCGACCTGGGCGCGATAGAAACGCTCGGAGTGACGAAAGACGATGTTCCCCGCGTTGACTCGCACGAGTTCGAAAGGCACGTTGTGGAGCACGACGTGGCTGGGCGCCGTTGCTTCAAACTTGCTCTGTCCCGGCCAACCGAACCAGGCGGCGCGACCTTCCTTGCGGTTGATGACTGCGATCAACACGACGTTGTCGTACGGGCGACCGCGGCCCTCGCCGTAGCCGGATCCCATGTCGCCTTCGCCGTCTGCTTCACCGCTCGCTCCGTAGCTGTTCGCCCCGTAACCAAACCGTCGAGCTCCACCACCACCGAGCTGCGCTCCGCCCAGGCGACTCTCTCCGCCAAAACCGGCCCCCACTCCGTAATCCGCCGCGCCCGACTCGAAACCGTCATTACCACCCAACGCGGCTCCGCCGTATCCGCCCAGCCCCCCGTCATCGGAGACGCCTGCGGGCCCGCCGGCGTCCGCCCCGCCGACTCCACCGTCAACCAGCGGCGGTGACTTCTTGTCGTCGCTTGGCCCACCCCGGTCATCGGCCAGCGTGCGCCCCGAAACTTGCCAGCCGATCAACAGGGCGGCGGCGACCAGAGCACTCAACATCATCCCCAACGTTTTACGTGAAAGGCGCATCGACGCGTCCTCCTTATGCAAGATGTAACGAATTCGCTGCAGCACATCGCGGCGAGCCATCGCGGACGCCACCTGCGCCGGATGTTGCAGCGATGCCGACAGACGACCTCGAGTAAGTTCGTTCAGCGCCAACGCGGCCAACGTCTCCACATACATCTGCGGCTGCCCGGTTTGCCGCACGACTAGTTCATCGCAGCAGTGCTCGCGTTCGCGACGCACCCAATGCGACACAATCCACACCGCCGGATGAAAGAAAAACAGCGACTCGACAACTCGCTGCAACAAGTTGACCAGGTTGTCCCAGCGGCGGACATGAGCCAACTCGTGCATCAAGACCATTTCCAACTGCTCGGCCGTCCAGCCAGTCAGCGCCGACGCCGGCAACAAGATCAGCGGTCGGGCGACGCCCATCAGCACGGGCCCGCGAACCCGGTGACTGATCCCCAACGCGACCGGTCCGATGCGCAACCGCTCCGCCAGTTCCCGGCAGACTTGCGTCATCGAATCGTCGTCCGCGAGCAGTCGCGCCGTTTGCCGCAGTCGCTCAGCGCCCAGCAGTCCGGTCGCCAAGTAGGCGAACGTCAGCGGAGCTCCCAGCAACCACAACCAGGGAAGCACGTGCGGCGCGGTGGAGGCCGCAGTCCGCCAGTCCCAGGCGGCGATCCGCTCCGCCCAACTCAGCTCGTCGCCGCCGGCGGCGGGTTGGAACGCCACGTCAGACTCCGCCGCCGGTAAAGCCGGCGGTTGGTTTAGTTCGATCGTCCAGTTGGACGCGTCAAACTGCACGGGGACGGCTCCCGCGGAGGACTCCCAATCGTATGTCATCGGATAGACGTAGAGACCGATCACAACCGGTGACGCGACGAGACAGGCGAGCACGCCCAGCGCAATCGCATAGCGAGATTCGGCGGAGACGCCGCGAGCTAGTCGCGAATGCAGCAGCCGCCGCAGCACCATCCCGGCCACGCCCAGCAACGCGCCGATCCAAAAGAAATGGATCATCGTCCAACCGGCTGTGAGCCACAGCTGCGGTAACGAGGGTGACAGTTCAATCATCTTTCGGCCTCTTCTTCCTGGATGTCTTTGTCGGACGCGATTTGGCCAACAGCTTCCGCAACTCTTCGATCTCATCCGGCGTCAGTGCGCCGTCGTCGACGATGTGGGTGACCAACTGCTGCGCCGACCCGTCGAACAGTCCGTCGACCAGCTTGCCCAGCATTCCGCGGGCCGTCGAATTTCGACTGACGCTCGCCGACCACTCGTAACCTCGCGCGCCGCGCGCGCGTTGGACGAGATTTTTTTCGAGCATAACTTTGAGCATGGTGGCGACGGTGGTCGTGGCCACTTCGCGTTGGGCGAGCATGGCGGAGCGGACGGCTCCGAGGGTGGCCGGGCCTTGCTCCCAGAGGATCCTCAAGATCTCCAGCTCGCCGTCCGTGGGGTGATTGCTGGCAGGTCTGGCCACAAGATTCTCCTTTCCGGCCCGGGGGGTGGGGTCCGTCGACGGACGAATTCTAAAGAATTAGAAAACCGAGTGTCAAGAGAATTCTCGCCGCCGCCGTTCGGGGCTCGGGAGGAGCGCCCGCAGGCGAGCTCCCTTGCCGCTGTCTGGGGCCGATCGTAGACTGAGTTGTTTGAGGTTTGGCCAGAGTGCTCAACCACCTCAACCACACCCACCGGCCCGGTTCTCCGGGACATCTCCATCCCAACCGCGCGTTTCCCCGGCGACTATGTCAGCGTTTGACGAACAGGACATCTATCAAGAGCACGTACTGGACCACTACGAGGACCCCTATCATCGGGGCGCCTGCGGGCGGCCCACACACGGCCATGAGGGAGTCAATCCGCTTTGCGGCGACAAGGTGCAGATCGCTCTGCAGATCGACGACGACGTGATCAAGGACGCTTGGTTCGACGGCGAGGGCTGTATCATCAGCCAAGCGTCGGCGTCGATGTTGATGGAGCGAATTGAAGGGATGACGCTCGCCGACCTCAAACAATTCACGGCGGACGACATGCTGGCGTTATTCGAGGCCCGCTTGCTGCCGAATCGGCAGAAGTGCTGCCTCTTGCCGTGGCGCGTGGTGCAGTCGGCCGTCCATTCGCCGGTGACGGACGACGGCGACGACAGTGGGCCCGCGGCGGGACCGGGAGACGAATCATGACGGTGGAGGCGTCCGCTTTGGACGCGGCGGCGTTGCGCGCCGACTTCCCGATCTTGGCGTCGCTCGTTCACGACGGTCGCCCGCTGGTCTATTTAGACAGCGCCGCCAGTACGCAGCGTCCCACGGCGGTCATCCAGGCGATGACGACCGCCTACGAACGCGAATACGCCAACGTGCATCGCGGCGTGCATTGGATGAGCGAGCGGTGCACCGATCGTTACGAGGCGGCGCGCGAGGCGGTCCGCCGCTACATCAACGCGTCGGCGGTCGAGGAAGTCGTCTTTACGTCGGGCACGACAGCCGCCTTGAATCTGGTGGCTCACAGCTGGGGCGACGCCCATGTCGGCGCGGGTGACGAGATTCTCGTCACGGAGATGGAGCATCACTCCAACATTGTTCCTTGGTTCCAATTGGCTGAACGTCGCGGCGCGGCGGTGAAGTTTGCGCCGATCACGGACGACGGCGTGTTGGACTTGGAGGGCTTCGCCGAGCGGTTGTCCCAGCGGACGAAGGTGGTCGCCGTGAGCGCGGTCTCCAATGTGCTGGGAACGATCAACCCAGTGGCGCGGATTGTGGCGGCGGCGCGGGCCGCGGGAGCCGTCGTGGTCGTCGACGGAGCTCAAGGCGTCCCGCACGGAACGACTGACGTGCAGCAGTTGGGCGCCGACTTTCTCGCCTTTAGCGGGCACAAGATGGCCGGTCCCTCGGGGATCGGAGTGCTGTGGGGCCGTCGCGAGTTGCTGGACGCGATGCCGCCGTTTCTGGGCGGCGGCAGCATGATCGGCGAAGTCACCGTCGACGGTTTCACCTCAGCCGACCTACCGGCGAAGTTCGAAGCGGGCACACCGCCCATCGTGCCGGCCATCGGTCTCGCCGCGGCGATCGAGTACGTCGAGCAGATCGGCGTCGCGCGGATCGCCGCCCACGAGCAGCGGCTGACCGCCTACGCTCACGAACATCTGGAAGCGCTGACGGGGGTGCGGCTGTTGGGACCGCCGGCGGCCGGCAAGAGCGGCATTGTCAGTTTCGTGATCGACGGCGTGCACGCGCACGACGTCGCCTACATGCTGGACCGCGGTGGTGTGGCCATTCGCGCCGGTCACCATTGCGCGATGCCATTGCACAAGCGGTTGGGGATTACGGCCAGCAATCGGGCGAGTTTCTATCTCTACAACACGCCGGCTGACATCGACGCGATGCTGAAAGGCATCGACCAGTTGCAGGAGAAGTTCCGCAAGCGTCAGCGGCGACGCCGCTCCGCGCGGTAGTCGCACCGCGCTCCGCGCGATCAGGGTTCTTCGACCTGCTGTTTGACGCGTTGTTCGTAGTACTGTCGCACGACGGGCCGCCGCGACAGATGTCGGTTCACGTGAGCTCGTTTCTCGAGCAGAAACTGTTGAGCTTGGTCGGGAGTCCACTGCCGAGACTTCATCAGCCAGCAGACGACGACGGTCGCGCTTCTCCCGCGGCCGGCCTTGCAGTGGACGTAGGTGGCGTGACCTTTTTCAGCC
Organism: Pirellulaceae bacterium; assembly: GCA_030748485.1. GTDB lineage: Bacteria > Planctomycetota > Planctomycetia > Pirellulales > Pirellulaceae > JASMLW01. The sequence goes on along the minus strand of JASMLW010000464.1, from coordinate 21,398 downwards.
CAGGCGGAAATGAAGTCGACCGCGCGAACGACCGATTCGAGAGACGGATGTGTGAAGTCGATCGTCGGCGTCCGCAACTGTTCGATCTCGGCTCGATCGTACGCCGCGACGGGACCGCCGTATTCCTCGCAAGTGTTGACGACGGCGCGAACTCCCTCTTCTCGCAGTCTCGGCACATCGCTGGCGAAGGGCAGCGCGCCGATGAGGACGTGATCGTCGACTCGGTCCCACCAGCGGCGCGCGCCGAGCCACCGGCCGAGCAGTGCGTTCCAGCAGAGCGTGGGAAAGAAAACCGCGCGCGCGTAGATCCAGTTCCAATTCAATTTGGCTCTCCCGCGTCATCGATGGCGAGTTGGTCCGCGATTGTCTCAACCTGCTCGACCGGCTCCTCAGTGGAGCCGGGCCGCGCTGATTCTGTCGCCCGCCAAAGTTGCGCCGCCAACCGCGCCGTCTGGTCGTTGTCTTGACAGAGTTCGACATGTCGGCCGGCGGCGATCAGCGGTTCGATCCAGGCGGCCGCGGGGCGCGGTGGATCGACGAGTTGCAACAGGAACCAGGCGAGGCGGAGGACTTCGGGCAGGCGATCGTCCGGGTTGGCGAGAAGCGCCTCGAACACGACCGTGTTCCGCTCGGGGTCAGCCCAACCGCCACCGCCGCAAGTTGGATAGACGAGCAGCAACTTCGTTTCGCGCCGATCAGGTCGATCGCTCAAGTTGGAATTCTCAATCACGTGTTGCAGGAGGCCGGGCCCACGGCTCTCCCATTGCTCGCGGAGCGGTCGCAGGCGGTGCTGCAACTTTTGAGGCGATTCGGGGAAGGCGTCGACGATCTCCTGCTCGGCTCGGCGACACCATTCAGCCACCGCGCGGAGCTGCTGTGGGCCGAGGTTCGCCCCCAGCCAGCGGCCAATCGAATCTCGATCATCTCGGTGGGCGGCGGCGAGGACGGCCAGCGCTCGCCAATCCTCAATTCCCGGGGCTTCAATTCCAGCGACGACGGGCAGTTGGGCGGCCAGCTCCGACCGCGCGGCGGCCACGGTCTCTCTCAGTGTTGGCGAGACGATGTCGCACTCGCGACTGGCCAGTGCGGCCAGGGCGCTGCAACGGGGTTCAGATTGCCAAATCAACCTCATGCGCAGATCATCAATAGGAGTCGGCGAGCTGAGCATCTCAGCGCGGATCTCAACGTGGATCTCAACGCGGATCGCTCGTCGCGGTCAACCAAGCTAAACTGAAACGACTATTGTTCCCGCTGGGCGAGCTGCGGTAAAGGACGGCGCATGTTGCAACAAGCAGACCACGCTTGGACGCCCCAGGACTCCGCAGAGTTGTACGAGGTCAGCCGCTGGGCGAATGGATACTTCAGCGTTTCGGACGCCGGCCACGTGCAAGCCCATCCGGGAGCTCAGTTGTCGGAGTCGATCGATCTCAAGGATCTTGTCGACCGTCTGCAACAGCGCGGGTTGGGGCTGCCGATTCTGCTGCGTTTCAACGGCATGCTCGAGCACCGCATCGGTGAGATCCAGGGCGCTTTCCAGCGGGCGATCGACGAGCACGACTACGCGGCCGACTACCTGCCGGTCTATCCGATCAAGGTCAACCAACAGCGCCATGTTGTCGAGCAGATCGCCCGCGACGGGCGGTCGTTTCCGGTCGGGCTGGAAGCGGGAAGCAAGCCCGAACTGCTCGCCGTGCTCGCGGTGGCGAGTGAGCAGACGCCGATCATCTGCAACGGTTTCAAGGACGGCGAGTTCATCGAAACGGTGATCCTGGCGCACAAGCTCGGCCGGCGGATCACGACGGTCGTCGAAAAATACACCGAACTGGAATTGATTCTGAAGTACGCGGCCAAGCACGACGTGCGTCCGCGGATTGGGATTCGCGTCAAGTTGGCGTCGCGAGGGTCGGGACGTTGGCAAGCCAGTGGTGGCTCGCGATCGAAATTCGGACTGACGGTGAGCGAAGTTGTCCGCGCGACTGAGTTTCTTCGGCAGGAAGGACTGATCGAGTGTTTTGAGTTGTTGCACTTTCATCTGGGAAGCCAGATCACCAACATTCGCCACATCAAGAATGGGTTGCTCGAAGCGGCGCGAATCTATGCGTTTCTGTCGCTTCGCGGAGCTGGGTTGACGACTCTCGACGTGGGCGGTGGATTGGGCGTCGACTACGACGGATCGCAGACCGACGTGGCCTCGAGCGTCAACTACACGCTGCAGGAGTACGCCAACGACGTGATCTATCACGTCCAGGATGTCTGCGACGACGCCGGCGTCGCTCATCCCACGATCGTCTCCGAAAGCGGTCGCGCGATTGCCGCCTATCACAGCGTGTTGATTTTCAACGCCTTGGGAGTCGCCTCCAAAGGGCGCTCCGCCGCCCCCTCTTCACATCCGATGAACGACGAGACGCCGCAGCCGCTCCGCACTTTGCAGATGACTCACGACCATGTCGAGGAAAGCAATCTGTTGGAAAGTTATCACGACGCGCAGCAGGCGCTCGAGATGGCGATCAACCTGTTTGGCGTCGGCCATCTTTCGCTGGAGGAACGAGCCAGAGCGGAAGATCTCTTCTCGTCGATCTGCCATCGCATCCACGGCCTGGCCGAGCAGTTGGAGTTCGTTCCCGAAGAGTTGCAGAAACTCAACCAACTTCTCTCCGACACCTACTTCTTCAACTTTTCGATCTTTCAATCGATCCCGGATAGTTGGGCGATCGAACAGCTGTTCCCGGTGATGCCCATTCACCGACTCGCCGAAAAGCCGACGCGGCACGCTGAGCTGGGCGACATCACCTGTGATTCCGATGGCAAGATCGACCGCTTCGTGAATCGGCGCGACGTCAAGCGAACTCTTGAACTGCACGCGTGGAACGAAGAGCCGTATTACCTAGGTGCGTTCTTGGTCGGCGCCTATCAGGAGATCCTCGGAGATCTTCACAACCTGTTCGGCGACACCCACGCCGTGCATGTCACCTTGGACGAGCGCGGCGACGTCGTGGTGCAGAGCGTCGTCAAAGGCGACACCATCGGCGAAGTGCTCGGGTATGTACAATTCAATCAAGAATATTTGCAAGAACGCATTCAAGCGGCTGTCGAAGTGGCTGTCCGCCGTGGTAACCTCGGGCAGAGCGAGGCGGGCCTGTTTTTGAAGTACTACGAAGATGGGCTCAACGGATACACCTATCTGGAAGCCGCGCCCGATTGACGGCGCGATTTGGAAAGTACCCCCGACCCGTCGCGGTCGGACTAAGAGCGGACGTTGAGCGATGTTGATTATCGGCACAACGGCGATCAACTTTACAAGGGACACGGGCACTTTTCATTGCCCCAACTGCGAGGCCCACACCGAATACCGGCGTCGCATCGCGCGTCAGTTTCTGACGCTCTATTTCGTCCCGCTCATTCCGCTCAAACAGGTGGGCGAATTCGTCGAGTGCCGCGCGTGTAAAAACTCATTTCGCCCCGACGTGATCGACATGTCTCCCGAGCAGATCCGCGAAGCGGCCGAAATTGCGTTTTTCGAAAACGCCTACCGCATCATGGTTTTGATCATGATCGCCGACGGCACGGTCGACGAAGAAGAGCTGGAGACGATTCGCCGACTGGTCGCCGAATTCACCAACGAAGAAACGACGGTGGACGACATCGTCGAGCAGGCGAAAGCGGCCGCCCACGCGCTCGACCGCGGTTACGACGCCGTCCGCTATTCACGGGAAGCGTCCGGCCAATGGTCCGACGAACAAAAAGAGTCCGTCATCCGCATGTGCTTTCTCGTCGCCACCGCCTCGGGAGAACTGATGCCCTCGCAGAACAACCAACTGCAGCGGATGCGATTCGCTCTCAAGATCGATGAAGAGCGGTTCCGCCAAATCATCGAACGCGCCTCGCAGGAACAGATCTAAAGACGTCGAGCCGTTTCGAGCCGCCCAGACTTCGCAAACCGCCGAAACTCGCACTGGGAAGGTCGATTTCCGGCTGGTCGGTGGATCCGAGGATCGCTACAATCCCGCACCATTTTCTGTCGGCCGCTCGAAAGGAGTCGAGTCTTGAAGCCCTCCAGCGTTTGGATCGTCGCGACCTTTTTGCTGTCGCTTACCTGCGCGGCCATCGGCCAGATAACCGGAGTTGCTCGCCCCTACTCCGGGCTGCCCGTCCAATCTCAGAGCCCTCCATACCAAGACCAATACCGGTCCGGCAGTGGCAGTCAGTACAGTCAGTACCAGAGTAACCTCAACAGTCAGAATGAAGGCAGCTCGAGCAACCAGTACCAGAGCGACCAAGGCAGCCGCTACCAAGGCGCCCAGAGCGGCCAGTCCCAAAGCGCCCAATACCAGGGCGGCCAATACCAGAGTGGCCAGTATCAGAGTGGCCAGTATCAGGGCGCGCTCGGCCGACAAAGCAACCAGGTCAATACGTTCGGCCGCGGCGACGCGCGGTCAACTCAAGTTCCAGCGACGGGCCGATTCCAGACTGACGCGGGCGCTGGCTATCATGATCAGGGGCGAAGCGAAGGTCAGCACCGACGCGATGGGGGAACTCAAGGCAGTTTCGGTAACCAGAGCTGGGGCGACCAAAATCCCGGCGGTCAGAGTGGGCTTTCCGACAGCCGTTACCAAGGGGGCGCGGGCCAGAGCCAGCAGCACCAGGTTGGCGGCCGGTACAACGCACAAACTGGATCCCAGAGCAACCGCTACCAGAGCGACTCCAGCGGGTCGCACCGAGTGGCCAGTGCACAGGACCAACAGACGTGGACTGCGGATGAGACGCGGACTGGGGATGAGTCGTGGACTGGGGATCAGGCTTCACGGTTGCCGGTCAACGAGTCACAAGAATTGTCGCCTCAGCGACGGCAGTTTCAGACTGGCCAGTTTCAGAACGAGCGCGATGGGTTGGGGGGTGATCCGCGGGGAGCGACGTTGCAGTCTCCGCAGCCCGGGCGTCCTCAAATAACTCGCCCAGCGGATGATGCTGGTCGGTGGACGGGGGAAACGCAAACTCGGCCGCCCGTTCGCACCTTGCCCAATTCGGGCCGCTTCAGCGGGCGTCAAGATCTTCCGGTCAGCGCGAATCCGCGTGCGACGGACGGCGGAGTCCCGTTGGGCGGTCGCCCACTTGCCTCACCGCCGGGCGACGCCGGCCAACGGTCGTCAACGAATCCACTCGGCCCGCCACAAGCAAACCAACAACCGTCGGCTCCGCCGTTCGGGCCGCTGTCGGAGAGACACCGCCAGCAGGTCGATCTACTGCTGAGATATTGGGAGTTCAGTACCAAGGACATCAGCTACTACCAATGTGAATTCAAGCGATGGGACTGGGATCCCAACTTTGGGCCCAAGCAGTTCGCTCGCGAGTACAGCATGGGCGAGATCAAGTTCGAGCAACCGGACAAAGGGTTGTACAAGGTCAATCGCAGCGAAGTGTTTCGCAAGACCGACCCCACCAATCCCAGCAAGCCTTTGTACGAGCCGCTCGACACTCCGGGAGATCACTGGGTGTGCGACGGGACGCACATCTATCAATACGACTACCCAAACCGGGTGATCAAGAAGCGGACGTTGCCGCCCAATGTCCAAGGCCCGAAGATCATCAACGGGCCGCTGCCGTTTCTGTTGAGCGCGAAGGCGGCCGACATCAAGCGGCGGTTTTGGCTGCGTCTGGTGCAACCACCGGAGAACATGCGCGACACGTTCTGGCTCGAGGCGTATCCGAAGGGTCGCGAGGACGCCGGCAACTTTCAGTTCGTCCGGATCATCCTCGACACCCAAGTCGATCGCAAATACCTGCCGCGAGCGCTGGTCATTTTTTCGCCCGGCTACGACCCGGTGAGGAACCCGAGCCGCACGACGTACGAGTTCGAACAGCGGCAGGTCAATCCGCTGCACATCAGTTTGAACGTCTTTCGGCAGTCGTTCTACAACATTCGCCCCGATTCGGGTTGGCGAGTGGACGACGCGGACATCGGAGTTCCGGCGGAGCGCCCAGCGGCTCGTGAATCGCGGCGCGGACTCCTGCCGTCGTTTGGGCGGCGATAACGCGCGTTGCCCGCGGTGAAGGGCGACCTATAATGGGAAAATGCCCGCGAGGCTGCGGCGGATGTGCACGACATCGAGCCAGCCGAGCTGGTGATGTCCTGGTCGCCAACACGGATTCGAGACCATGCGCTGGGTAATCTCCCTAATGACGGCCGCTTCTGGACGCGTCGCTTCTGGACGCGCCGCCCAGGTATGGGTCGCTGTCGTCCTGTTCACGGTCGGCCCTCTCGTCGCCCAAGACGATCGGGCGGCTGGTCGGTCTCCGCCTGCCCACTTGGTTCAAATCGACCTGCCGTTGACGGGCGATGGGGACGCTAAGATCAAGTCGAGACTTCGCGAGTTGGTGGCGGAATCCGCTGCGGTGGAACCGTTGCTGGTGTTGCAGTTCTCTTCCGCGAGCGATGAGACGGGGGCGGCTACGGAATTCGAACGAGCCCTTTCGTTGGCCCGTTTCTTGACGAGCGACGAGGTGGCGTCGGCGCAGTTGGTGGCCTATGTGCCCCGCGCCGTTCGCGGGCACGCCGTGTTGCCCGTATTGGCGTGCGGCCAGATTGTCATGGCGGACGAGGCCGTTTTGGGATCGGCGGGAGTGGGTGAGTCGACGATCGACGAAACGATGCGGGCCGCGTACCAAACGGTGGCCGAGCACCGCCTGGTCGCACTGCCTCCGATCGCCCTCGCTATGCTCGACAAGCAAGCTGAACTGCTCAAAGTCGATACGGCTGACGGCATCCGTTACGTCGACCGCGCGGGAGTTCAAAGGCTGCAGATCGATTCGGTCATCACCGAGGAGACGACGGTTGTGGCGGTGGGCGAATTGGGCGAATTCACGGGTCGTCGCTTGCGAACGGAGCTGGGAGTGGTCACTCACCGGGCCGCGAATCTCAGCGAGTTGGCGACGGCCCTGGGACTGCCGGCCGGCGCGCTGCAGGCGACCGTGCTCGGCGAAGAACGAACGCGCGCCATCCGAGTCGAGATTCACGGCGTGATAACGAGCAAGCGAATCCGCGACGCGCAGCACGCCATGCGGCGGCAATTGGCCCGCGGGGACGTTGAGACGGTGCTCGTGACGATCGACAGCACGGGGGGTTCGGCGGTCGACTCATTGACGTTCGCAAGCGAGTTGGCCGAGTTGCAGAAGATTCGCACGATCGCCTATATCGACTCCCGCGCGCTGGCTGACTCCGCCGCGATCGCGTTTGCGTGCGACGAGCTCATTCTTCGGCACGACGCGGAACTGGGTGGACCGGGCGAAGAGCATTTGAGCGAAGCGGCGCGGCGCGACTTGGAGCCGCCAATTCGCAAGATCGCCGCCGCCAAAGGACGCAATTGGACGATCGTCCTCGGCGCCGTCGACCCTCAGTTGCGCGCGCACCGATACACTCGTGGTGACCAGGAGCGAGTTTTTTGTGAAGCGGAGTTCAGCGAGAAGGACGCCGATGCTTGGCAGCGCGAAGAGGAGGTCAACTTCGAGCGCGGATTTTCCGCGGCGGATGTCGAACGCTTCGCCGGCGCTCGAGTCGTCGATTCTTACGAAGACGTCGAACGCATGTTCACGTTGCACGAGGTCGAGCGGGCCGAGCCCGGCGGCGTGGTGCTCGCTATCGAACAGTGGGCGCAGGAGCCCTGGCTGGCTCGCACCCTGCTCATCATCGCCTTCTTCGCGCTGATGAGCGAGGCTTCGGCTCCGGGATTGGGCATCCCCGGCTTTGTCTCCGCCGTTTCGTTCCTGCTGTTCTTCTGGGTTCAGTTCCTCAGCGGCAGCGCGGGGTGGTTGGAAGCGTTGCTGTTCATCGGCGGAGTCGCCGCCATCGTCGTCGAACTGGCGTTGATTCCCGGATTCGGCGTCTTCGGGATCGGCGGAGTCGTGATGGTGTTCGGCTCACTGATCCTCGCCAGCCAAACCTTTGTGATTCCGCAGAACGCGTATCAGATGGAGCGTTTCCCGCTGTCGATCGTCTCCCTCGCCGGCTCAATCCTCGGCGCGCTGATACTCGTCTCGCTGATCTATCGCACGCTGCCGAAGTTCCCCGTGTTCCGCCAAATGATGGTCTTGCCGCCCGCCGCCGAGCAACGCGCCGAGATCAGCCGTCGGGAAACCTTGGTCTATCTCGATCACCTGCTGGGCAAGCGGGGAGTGGCGGCGACACAGCTCGCGCCTGGCGGGAAAGCTCGCTTCGGCGACGAAACGATCGACGTCATCACCGACGGCGGGCTGATCCGTTCGGGAGCCGCCGTCGTCGTCCGCGAGGTGTTGGGGAATCGCGTTCGCGTCGCGCCGCTGGAAGACGTAGGATAACGAAACTCGCGCAGAGCTTTCCGACTCTGCCGGCACGACTCGCTCGAGATCCGACATGGAACCGATCTATTGGTCAATCGCTCTGTTGTTGATCGGCCTCTTCCTGGTCATCCTGGAATTGTTCATTCCATCGGGTGGAATCCTCAGCATCGGCGCGGCGGTCTGCCTGGTCGGCTCGATCGTCACCGCCTTCTTCGCCGGCCCCCGCGCGGGCGTGATGATGTTGACCGTCAACCTTATCGTGACGCCGTTGTCCCTGCTGCTGGCGTTGAAGGTTTGGCCGCATACTCCGATGGGCAAGTCGGTGATGCCCGATTCGCCGACGGAAGAGGACGTCAAGGTCTACGACGAGCGGGCGGAACTCGTCGGCCGTCATGGCGAGGTGAAGACCAAGATGTTGCCCAGCGGCATCGTGCAGATCGACGGGCAATCGTACGACGCGGTTAGCGAGAGCGATCCGTTGGAGCCCAACCAGATCGTGGAAGTCGTCTCCGTTTCCGGCAACCGCATGGTGGTTCGCCGCTACGAGGGCCCGATCGAATCGCCCATCGCCAGCGATCCCAACGACAACCCTCTGAATCGGCTCGAGTCGGACCCGTTTGAAGCCTGACCGACGGTGGCCGATCGCTGGCGTCCACACACTGCGCGCTGCGCAAATGACTCTTTCCCGCTGGCTGGGCTGGTCCGATCCCGTTGGTCGGCCGATTGAACCGGTTGTAACTGCGCTGACGGCATTTCCGTTCGGTTCCTTGCGGGTTTGACGGCTGCGACGACGACGAGCGGTGACTGCCCCCGTTCGACGCCTGAATGGTTCAACGTGGGGATTGCTGGGAGTCGATGGCTAGGTTGGCCGCTCCACTACGCGCCGCCCCTCGATTCACGTTTGCACGGATGTTTGCCATGAGTGAAGGATCGCCCGCGATCTATCTACTGCCGGCGGCGCTGCTTGTCGGCGGCGTGCTTTGTTTCTCTGCCAAGCCGCACCATTCACCCACCTACGTCGACCCGGCGACGAGCGGACCGACCTCCGCCGAATTTGGCTATCCCTTCACCGAAGTAGCCGAAGCAACTGAGCCGCGGACGTTGTCTCCGTTGCCCTTGCCGTTGCCGATGAGCCGCTGGGACAGCCCCCGCCAAATGGCGGCTGACGAGGAGATGTTGATCGCCGCTCCGCCCGGTTTGACGGCCGAAGTCTCGCCGCCGCTGGCGTCTGAATACGATGCTGAATACGATTCGACCACCCTGCCCTTCACCTCACCGATGGCCGCGCAGCCAACGTCCGCTGCCGCGCGAGCGCTGCCCGTGCATCACGAGGAGCACTTGCATCATCACACGTCGACCGGCGAGGTGGTTTCAGTTCCCGGCCCGATTGCCTCGCGCCCCCCACCGTTCACCCAGGCGCGGCCAACTGTGAACTCGGCAACTGTGAACCCGGCGACGTCGGATGCGTTTGGCCAGGACGGCGGAGTGTGGAGTGCGATTCCAGCGTTCCCACCTCCTTTCGACGTTCCGGTCGAAACGCGTTCTGTCGTCAGGTCGAACACGCTTGCCAATCAGGCGAGCGGGGCCGATCAGGTCCGCCGGCGAAACCTCCGGGCGAGGACCCTGGAGCAAGCTCGCCGACTGATCGAACAGGGAGCCCTGTTGGCCGAGAAGCAGGCGGTCTTTGCGGCCAAGAGCAACTTTGAGCGGTCGCTCAACATGATCGCTCAAGCGCTCGATACGATCGATAGAGGAGTGCGGCGCGATCGCTTGGATGCGTCGATGACCGCGTTCAAGGAGGCGGGCGACCTGTACGCCTACTCGCAGAGTCGACGCCCGCCTCAACTCTCCCACGTCGTGCTCGTGCATGACACGCCTGTCCTCAAGCAGATCGCCGACCTCGACCGTCTCTCGTATCCCGAAGCGCTGCAGATGTACTTCACGTTCGCCCAGCAACAGCTGGTGGACGCATTGGGGGAAAGCCGGCAGGCCAGTTCCGCGCTCTACTCACTTGGCAAGTTACACAAGGGCATGGCCAGCCAACCCAGTCCGCGCGACAACCTTCACGGTCCCAAAGCGATGGCGTTTCATCAAGCTGCTTTGATGATCGACCCAGACCACCATTTGGCGGCGAACGAACTGGCCGTCTTGTTGGCCGGATACGGAGAGTACGAGCCGGCCAAGCAGATCTTGATTCAGAGTTTGTCGGCCCAACCGACCGTCGCTGGTTGGCACAACTTGGCGCACGTTCACGAGCGTTTGCAAGAGTTCGATCTGGCTCGACTGGCCGACTACGAGAGGCAGGCGGCTGAGCAAGATCGGCAACGCCAGCCGGCTCCGTTCGCCAGTCGAGATGAACATGGATACGTCCGCTGGGTCGATACGGAAGAGTTCGCGCAAACGGCCGGGCCCGCCGCGGTTCAAACGGCAAATGCGGGCGCGGCGCGACCACGACCCGCGGGCCCGCCTCCACCGGCGCGGAATGTGTCGACGAGTTCGTCCTGGTGGGGACCGCGAAAACCGTAGGCGCTCGTCACCGCGCAACGTGTGGCATCACAGGAGCTAGAGTCAATGAAGGCGTCTTCACGGATGATGCGGTATTGGTCAGCCGGAGCGATCAGCGCCGTCGGCGTGGGTCTCATGTTGGCGTCGTGGGGATCGTCAGGCGAGCCCCCGCGACGGGAGGAGCGTGGGAAGCGGCGAGAAGCCGCCGCGGCAACAACTGCCGTGTCGACATCGACGACCTCCGTTTGGGAGCGGGAGCCGACCGACCGCGTCGCCACGCGGCGGACGAACGCCAATCATCCCGCCGTGTCGGAAATCCGCTTGGTGGCTCACGAAGAAGACGGACCGGGCGCAGTTCAGGGTCCGTTCGTCCCCTACGACCCCACGCTGTGCGGCGTCGACAGCCGAATGTACGCAGGTCCGGGCGAACCGAGTTGGGAGTGCCGTCAACCGATCGAGTGGCGGAGTGTGTTCGCTCAAGGCGGATACGTCGGCCCGGCCCGAACTCAGCACGTCGCCGTCTATCGGTTTCGCGTCGGCGACATGCTCGGCTTCTTCTACCGCATCACGCGCGAAGAAACGTCCGAGTATCGTCTCAACGTCGGCGATGAGTTGCGCATTGAGGCGCCGGTCGAGCAAGTCGGCTGGTCACCATTCAGCAAGACGGGATGATCTACTTGCCGTACGTCGGCGGCGTCCGCGCGTCGAATCGAACTGTCAAAACTCTTCAGGACGACTTGGTCAATCGCTACAAGGAGTTCTACAAGCACTCGACGATCACGGTCACGCCGATTCGCACAAACACGAAGCTGGACGATCTCCGTTCGACGGTCGACAGCCGGGCCGCGGCGAGCGGCGGTCAGGGCGTGCAGGAGATGGTTGCGCCCGACGGCTCGATCTCACTGCCCTCGATCGGTCGCGTCGCCGTTCAGGGCCTTACCCTCGAAGAATTGATGCGCGAGATCAATGAGCGTTACAGCGAGATTGTCGATGGCCTGGAAGTGACGCCCGCACTCCGCACTCCCGCGCCCCGCATGGCGTACGTGTTGGGTGAAGTAACGAATCCGGGAGCCGTCGCGGTCAACCGGCCCACGACCGCGATGATGGCGATCGCGCAGGCCGGCGGTTGGCGTCACGGAGGCAACCTGAGGCAGATCGTGATCTTCCGCCGCACGGCGGACTGGCGATTGATCGCCACGAAGGTCGATTTGCAAGGCGCCCTGTGGGGCAAATCGCCGGCTCCGTCCGACGAACTCTGGCTCAGCGATTCCGACATCGTTCTCGTGCCAAAAAGCAAGATCCAGATCGCCGACGACTACATCGACCTGATCTTCACGCAGGGCATCTACGGCGTGTTTCCAAATCAGGGCTGGTCGCTCAACAGCACTCTGTAGCACTCGGTAGCACTCGGTAGCACTCTGGCGCAGGGCGCAGGGCTCAGGGCCTAGAACTCGACGTCCAGTTCCTCCCACTCGTCGTCGTCTTCTCGCTTCCAGCGCATGGCCAATCGACCGGCCATGTAGCAGAGCGCGCCGGTCAGGCAGAGCATGATAAAGCTCCACCCGGCCGCTCGCCCGTCTTGCTGTTCCTGATCGATCTGCAAGAACGAAACGAATCCGTTCTGCCGATCGACAACCATGGCCACGCCGAGAACAAGCGCATAGAAAGCGGCCACGAGCACCAGGTAACCGGCCGCCATTCGCACCGTGCTCCAATCGGGAATTTGAATGACATAAACGGCGTATGCGAATTGAATGCCGCCCAGGGCGATTGTCAGCAGCGCCCAAACGTCAATGCCCGGCGAGTCGTAGGAGCGGAAGTGATCGACGACGTCCCCCAGTCCCGGCACGACACTGATGACGGCCAACACGGCCACTGCGGCGCCAAAGATGTAGACCGATTGGACGCGATCCAAATCGTGCACGACACCCGCTTCCTCGCCATCGAATTGGACGGGCGGCGCGGCTTTCGGTTGCTCCTCGTACTCCCACTCCGCCGACGTCGAGGCAGCAGTCGCCTCCGTCGCCGTCGACGCCGCGGATGTCACAGCGGGCGTCGTAGAATCAGCTGTCGGCGGCGGATGGTCCGTTGAATCCGCGGTCTTCGGCGGCGGCAGCGGCGGAGGAATTGGCGACTGCGAGGGGGCCGCCGATTCCCTGGCGGTCGGCTCAGTCGCGAGCGGTGGTGGAACGGGCTGTTTGGCCGCGGGAACCGTGACATCGGCCGCGGGTCGATCGTCGCTGGGCGGAGCCTTCGCCGCCGATGTTTTTGGTGGATCTGTAGGTGGGTCTGTTGTTGCCGGCGCCTTCGCCGCCGGTGGCGCGGCGCGCTGTTTCGGCTCCTCGGCTGCCGGCGGCTCGACGTTCGGCCGCTGCTTGGCCGACCCGGTCTTCCGCTTCGTTGCGCCGGACGACTCGTCGCGGCCACCCTCTTCGCTGAGCAATTTGTTCTTGGCGGTTGCTGAGTCGTCGGGTTTCGTAGCGGAAACCGGCGCGCTCGAGCTCGGCGAGTCGTCGGGTCGCGGGCGACGTGACGACTTGTCGCCCCGCTCGCGCTTCGCGCGGCGTTTTCGCTTGCGTTCCGCCCGTCGCGCCTCGGCTGTCTTGCTGGACGGTTTCTTTGACGACTTACTCGGCGTCGCCTGTTGAGTCGTCGATGAGTCGTGCGGCGGAGTGGCGGCGGCGATTTCCGTCGCTGGATTTTCGATTGGCTGTTCCGCCGGCTGTTCTGCCGGCTGAGATTTGTCGGCCTGCGAGGAGCGTCTTTTTCGCGACGACTTCCGCGACTTGCCGCGTTTCGACTTCGGCCGACTCGATTCGTCCTTTGAGGACCCGCTACGACTCGATTTCGAAGGGGGTTTCGCCGCCGGAGTCGGCGCATCACTGGACGCCGCCGTAGGGGCGGTTGTAGACCGCGCCTGATCGGCCACCGGTGGTGTGGGCTCGGCGGGAGCGATCGCGTCTTCGGGACGGTCAATGACCGGTGGCGGCGCTGGGCCAGCCTGCTCAGCCGGCGCACTGACGATCGACTGACACTTCGGGCAGCGGATCTTCTTGCCCTGATGCCGCTCCGAAACGACCAGCACTCGGCCGCATTGACAGCGAATTTTTACCGGCATTTCACCGCGGCGATTGGGAGAGCGGGTTCGGTGTGAGGATCACTCTAGTTTGCCCAGCCGATAGGCGGCGGTCAACGGACAGGCGTCCGGCGAACCTCTCAGAACGCACTGGGACCATCGTCAAAACGTATTGCTTTGTGCATGGACGCGATTTGGGGGAGATGGGTGGGGCAGCTGCGCAACTTGCTTCGGCAATCGGGCGCGCTTATCCTACCGCTCGCGTCTCTCGCCTGCTTCCGCTCCAGCATTTTTTTGAGGACCGCGCGATGCGTCCATTGCTGATCACCTCGTTCGCCCTGTTGAGTCTCGCGCCGGCGTTGCGGGCCGATGAGCCCAAGTTCGTCGACCTGTCGCTGCTGATCGCGCCCGAGTACCCCTGCACTTGGCCGACTCATCCGTTCCCTGCGTTTCAGATCAGCCGGCTTCGCCGCATCGGGCCGGCGAGCGTTTACAACATCGACTCGCTGACAATCGACGGCAACACGGGAACTCAGCTCGACGTTCCACCACATTCGGTCGCGCGGCCCGAGTTGAAACGCCCCAAGTCGGGAGAGCTCGGCCTGGCGTACATCGATAAGACGGCCGCCTGGCAGTTCGGCGGCGAAGCGTGTGTCGTCGATGTGCGCGACCTACTCAACAAGGCTCCCAAAGGTGAGAGCCCTTTGGTGCGGCGCGAGCACGTGGCGCGTTTTGAGAAGAAGCACCGGCGGCTTCGCTTCGGCGACGTCGTGCTGTTTCGCAGCGATTACTCGGACCGGTACTACCAACCGCTGCCCGCCGGCAGCCGATTCGTCTCCGACGTCATCGACCACAAGGCTCCGGGTTACCCCGATCCCGATCCGGATTGCATGGAGTTCCTGGCGACGCGCAAAGTCATGACGTTGGGGACCGACAGTGCGAGCATGGGGCCGTTGCCGAGTTTGGCCGAGCCAACGCATTACGCCGGACTGAAGTACGGCATGATTTGGACGGAGAGCGCCACCAATCTGGCCGCGCTCCCTCCGACGGGCGCATTCTATTGCATGATGGGACCGAAGCACCGGGGCGGTCCCTACGGAGAGGGCCGCGCGTTCGGTATTGTCGGCGGCGATTTGCCGAAACGCCTGATCGATTCGTGCGTCAACAAGCGAGCCATCGACTTGTCGCCGACACTCGCTCCCGACTTGCCCGTCACTTCGCCGGGCGTCGGCACAGGCAATCATCGTCAGGTCTACTTGAAGGTCGACTTTCTCTACTCCGAATACCTCGACATGTGGCACCACACGCACATGATGGACAGCATGGCCGGCACGCACCTGGTCCCGCCGGCCTACGCGCTGCCCGAGAAAGACTCGGTCGCCTACGCGCCCGCCGTGCGCGGTTGGCTGGCTGAGTACGAGAAGCAGTACGGCAAGCGCGGCGTCAGTTCGATGACGACGGACAAGGTTCCCCTGTCGTGGACGTGCGGAGAAGCTCGCGTCATCGATGTCACGTCGCTCGTCGGCTCGACCGAGGAACGGTCGTGGCCGGCGTCGCCGGAAATCACCGTCGACCATATACGCGCCTTTGAAGGCGACCGAGGCGAGTTGAACGAAGGCGACGTCGTGCTTTTCCGCACCGGACATCTCGACAAGCACTTTCGTCCGCGGCCCAACGACGCCGGCGTCTGGCTCGACCCGCTCAGCGGCAAGAGCGAAGGGTGGCCCGCTCCGGGACCGGCGGCGATTGCCTACCTCAAGGAACGGGGCGTCCGCTGCGTGGCGACCGATGCTCCGGATCTGGGAGGCGTCGATCCCGAACGGGCCGCCATGACTTACTGGGCGCTCGGCAGCCGCCAGATGGTCGGAGTCGAATTCCTGCAAAATCTCGAGCAGATTCCCGAGCGAGCTTACTT
Organism: Pirellulaceae bacterium; assembly: GCA_030748485.1. Taxonomy (GTDB): domain Bacteria; phylum Planctomycetota; class Planctomycetia; order Pirellulales; family Pirellulaceae; genus JASMLW01. Next base: position 5,592 of record JASMLW010000464.1, on the reverse strand, counting down.
CCTGTTCGCGGCCGTGAAGATCCGTGATTGCCACGGCGGACCCGGCCGCGCGATCGTTCTCTATTAGCGCAGAGACATGATGAAGTCCGCGACCTGTCGTTGGCGGAACTAGCGATCGCTCTGCTCGTCGATTCCGTACGCCGCCCGCTCGAAGGGCTGGCCAGCAACACTACCTGTCCAAGAATACTCGAGTGCTCTCTTGCTTGGTCACCGGGTTGGGACGCTCATCGCTTTGCACTTGGACATCGATGACATGATTGCCCGCTGCTTGGCCGGTCACGTCGATGCGGAACACGGCCTCATCGTTGGGCGATATCTTGGCGATGGGCTGGAACTGAATGGCCACGTAGTTGTTTTCCACCGGCTGCTGTACGTGTTCAGTCGGTCCCTTGGCCGAGGCGAACTTGAGTCCAGGCGGCAGGAACACGACCACTTGGACGTTGCGGTCCTCCTTCGAACCGATATTCTCGACCACGATCTCGTACGAAGTCTCACCCGTCAACTCGACTGGATCGTTGACGTCCGAAACGCGGAACGTCAGTTCGGACAGCCCGTTGATGGTCATCGAGGCATCCGTTGTCTGGGTCGGCGCGAGATCGGAGCGAGCGCGGAAGGACAAAGCCTGGTCGCCCGTTTCTTCTGGAACGACCGTCACACCGACCTGTTCAGATCTTTGCGCGGCGAGTTCTTTGAACGTCCAGTAGACGACGTGATCGCGGCGGTCGTAGTCGCCTCCCTTGGACTCGATATAGCGCATGCCCTTGGGAAGGATGATGGCCGCATCGACATTGCGAGCTTCGGCGGTGCCCGTGTTGGCGACGACCATCGACATGTCGAGTTCTCGGTTGAGAAACCGCGTCTTCGGGGCGGTCACCTGCAGTTGCAACTGCGGGGCGACCACTTCGATGTTGAGGATCTTCTCGACGGCCACGAATCCCTCGCCCTTGACGACGAATTTGTTTTGGGTCGCGCCCGCCTTGGCGGCCTTCATCCTCAGTCGCACCGGCTGTGATTCGTCGGGCCGCAAGTTGCCAATCTCATACTCGAGCAAACTGCCGGCGGTGTGTTTGAATCCGCCCGGTACGTCTTCTTCGATAACGATGTTCTTGGCGACGCCCGTCCCCGTGTTACGGACCATGAAGTCGAGCACGATCTCTTCGCCGATGAGGACTTTCTCAGGTCCTTTCTGCTCGATTTCGATGACGGGCTCGGTCACCCGGACGCGTACCGATGCGGGCGTTTCGAACGTCACGGTCGCCACGCTGCCAATGTCGCCAACCTGCCGGGGCGTGATTTCCAAAGTGATCTTCTTCGTTTCATCTGGAGCTAGTTCGCCCAAACTCCAGACCAGCTGCCCTTGCGGGCCCTGTTGCGGTTGCGGATCCGCGCTGTCGTACGTCGCGCCGCCTGGCACGTAGTCGGTAACGACGACGTTGTGGGCGACCGCATTGCCGGTGTTCTTGACAAACAATTCGATCGTCGTCGGCACGTTGATCTGAGTTTCTCGGTCACCGACTTTTTCGAGCGTCAACGCCGGACGTTGGACGCCTTCGAGATCGTCCGATCCCGGTTGATCCGAAGCGAGCGAGTTGGCGACGTCGACACCGCTGCCGGCGCTGCTGCCGGCGCTGCTGCCGGTTCCGCCGACGCCGTAGTTCTTGTTGTACGTGGGCTGGATTTCGACCGCGCTAGGCGCCGAGCGCGTTGGTCGCTGCCCCGTTCCGCCGCCGGTCGCGCCACTGGACGAACCCGCACCGTATTGGGTCGACCCGTACTGTGAGCCGTTACCTGTGCCGCCCGCGCCTGCTGCTCCACCCACGCCGCCGGCGCCAGTTCCCCCCGCCACGCTGCCCGTTCCAGTTCCGGTTGATCTTCCGGCTCCGGCCGTCGAGCCCGTCCCACTCCCGCCGCTTCCCGAGTCAGCCGCTGCTGTGCCTGTCCCCGTCGACGTCGAACCGTATCCGCCCGCGCCGCCCGTTGCGCCGTAACCGCCGCCGGCTCCGTAGGAAGTCCCGTAGCCCTGCGACGCGGATGTTCCTGTCGCCGCCGGTGACGAGGTCGTTCCTCCGCCGGCGCCGGTCGCTGAGTCGGCGATGGAAATGACGTTGGGAGCTTGTTGTTGAGTGGCTCCGCCGGTTGCTTGACCGCCGCTTCCGCCCGCCACAGCACCGGTCGAGGCGCCGGCTGTCGACTGACTATTTCGCAGCGCGTTGAGCGCTCCGCTCATCGCCGACCCGCCGGTCGCGGCGCCCGTTCCCGTCGCGCCTGAGGCTCCGGCGTCCCGCGTCGCGGCTGTGTCTCCGATCTTCAGCACCTTCGGCTCACCGGCGCTCTGACCGCGATTGATTTGCTCCGCGGCTCCGGACGCTCCATACCCGGATGAACGGTAGCCGCCGACATCGCCGGCCCCGCCGCTCGCCACTCCCGGCGATCCGCCGTAGCGATTCTGATCCGTTCCAGAGCCGAGTCCGCCCTGGGACTCTCCCGACGCGGGTGACACTTTTGTGTCACCTATCTGGAATCGCGATTGGATTCCACTCCCGCCCGCCGATGGCGACTTCTTTTTGTCGTCGGGGTCTTCGACTCCGTTCACCAGGGCGACGCCTTCGCCCTCGGGGCCCTCGCCCTCCGTCTCCTGCCTTTTCATCAGCGTATGCGCAATGGCGATAACGCCTGCTGTGAGGAAGACTCCGGTGAAGGCCAGTCGCATTACCAGACGTTTCATCGATCAGTTTCCGAGTGGGGCCAATGGCGAGTCCATTTGCAGATTCTCCGCGGTGTGCGGATTTGGAGAGGCGTAAATAGCAAATCGGACTAAAGATAAAAAGAGCAAATGCCGACAAGCGGGCCGAGTGCTAGCAGAACAGCCGCGTTTCGCCGCGCAGGCGGCGGGTTTACGGACGTAGGCCGTCGCTGCAACTTAGGCGGCCTCGCTCTCCGCGCCGTTCTCGATCGCCGTGATGATGATGCCGTGGCGGTTGGCGAACTCAACCGTGGCGTCGTCGTCGAGCACGATCGTGCGATGAGCTTCGACTGCCAGCACCTTGCCGCCGGCTTGCTGCAGTGTCTGCAGAGTTTGCATGCCGATCGTCGGTACGTCGAAACGCATGTCCTGTTGGGGCTTGGCGACTTTGACGACCGTGAAGCCTCCTTGCTTGCACAGCTCACCCGCCCGCCGAATGCACTCGTCTGTCCCTTCAATCGCCTCGACCGCCAGCACTGCCTGGTTCTTGACGGCCACCGTTTGTCCGACATCCAGCCGCCCGATCTCTTTGGCCAATCGCCAACCGAATTGAATGTCGCGGATGTTGACTGGATTGGGACGTTGGCGAGTGAGAGTGCCGAGATTCACGAGCAGCTCCGGGGCGAAGTCGGTTGCGGGGACAAAGTCGATTCCGTGGTCCGCGTAGACCTTGACGACGGCCAGCAGCAACGTGTCGTCCTGGCGGTCTCGCGAGCGGGTGATGATGAACGGATAGAAGGCCTTGAGGCATGTCCAATCCGGAAGGTGTCGCAGCAAGGCGAACCGGCGGAACATGGCGACTTTGTGGATCTTCCCCGCCATCGTCGCCCGCCGCACGCCGTGGCGATTGAAATAGCGAATGGCGGCGCCGAATTTGGCCACCCCCACCTCGCGGTAATCCTCGCAATGCTCGGCTAGCAACTCCGGCTGAACATGGTCTTTGATTCCCAGACAGAAGACGCGCGCTCCTTGTCGCCGCAGCGCGACGGCCACTCGCAACGGCAACTCGCCCCAACCGGCGAGTAGACCGATCGGCTCACCAGGCCGAACTGCTTGGAGCGGCTCATTCATGAGTCATCGTTCCTTCCCGTCTCTGCGAGGGAACGGGCGCGGTGAAAGTCCAACACAAGTTTGTTCAAGGTCTGGCGGGGTCGAGTGAAAACGCCCGACTAGGCGGCGTCCTTAGAATCCTGGGCGGAGTCGCTCGACTCGCCGCCGCCCGCGGCATTACTTCCCCGGTCTTCCAACTCTTCGATGCGACGGGTCAGCTCGCGGACCGTCTGGCGCAACACGGGCAACCGCTCCATGCTCTTCAACATCACCATCTGGCGGCGATTGGGATTGGCGGGGATGCCAAAAAATGACTCGCCCGCCCCAATGTCGCAGCTAACTCCGCTCTTGGCTCCCACCGACGCGCCGTCGCCAATGTGGACGTGGTCGCGGATGCCAACCTGACCCGCCAGCACGACGAAGTCGCCCGTCGTCGTGCTGCCGGCGATACCAACCTGCGCGCAAAGCAAGTTGTGTTTACCGATCCGGCAGTTGTGGGCGACGTGGACCATGTTGTCCAGCTTTGTTCCTTCGCCGATGCACGTCGCGCCGAATGTTCCGCGATCGATCGTCGAGTTGGCTCCCACTTCGACGCCGTCCGCCAACTCAACCCATCCCACTTGCGGGCACAGCCGATGCCCGCTCGCGTCCGATGTGTAGCCAAATCCGTAGGAGCCGATTACCGACCCGGCGTGAATCAGGCATCGTTTGCCGATCAGGCTGTTCTCGTAAAGCACTGAGTTGGCGAAGATGACCGTCTGTTCGCCGATCGTGGATCCTGGCAAGACCTTGACACCCGCGTGAATCGTGCAGTTGTCGCGGAGCGCGACGTCGTCGCCGATCCACGCGCCCGGCCCGATGCGTACGCCCTGGCCAATCGACGCCGACTCACTGACCCACGAGGACGGACTGATGTCGGTCACACCTTGACGGGGAGGATGATACCACGACACGATCGCGCCAAACGATTCGTGAAGCGACTCGCGGTCGACGAGAACATGGGGCTGTGAGACCGCTGGGAACTGGTCGTGAGTCAGCACGGCCGCCGCGGGACATGCGGCCAACTGTTCGGCGTATTTCGGATCGTCCGCCAGTGTGATCTCGCCCGCGCACACGTCGCGGATGATCTTCGCCCCGGAGATCTCGATCGCCCCGTCGCCCTGCAGCCGACCGTCAAGGCGATCGGCGATCTCTTGCAGCGTTATTCGCATCACGGATTCCTTTCCGTACGAATCGACTCGCCCCAGTCGAGTAGTCGTGGTCGACACTCAGCGAGCAGTAGCAGACTCTACCCCAACCGCGACGACAGCAGCAAGACGAAACGCGTGCTAGCATGGGAATGACTAATGACTAACGACTAATGACTAAGGAATGACTAAGGTCGAATGACTAACGACTAAGGTCGAAATGCGGTCCTGGGGCGTTGCCGCTTGCGCTGCGGGCTGGTGAAAACGAACCACTGCACACCAGCGGAACGGCGTCGCACACCAGCGCTCACACCAGCCCGACGCGCGAGCGAGGGATCGCAGCGCGACGGACTTTCAACCGCCACATACTCGACGTAACGTCGATACCGCCGCCGCCCCTTGCTTGCGCTGCGGGCTGGTGTAGACGAACCACTGCACACCAGCGGAACGCCGTCGCACACCAGCCCGCACACCAACGCTCACACCAGCCCGACGCGCGAGCGAGGGATCGCAGCGCGACGGACTTTCAACCGATTTCAACCGCCACGTACTCGGCGTAACGCCGCCGCCGCCCCTTGCTTGCGCTGCGGGCTGGTGTAAACGAACCACCGC
>JASMLW010000463.1 GCA_030748485.1 Pirellulaceae bacterium | reverse complement strand
CTTTTGTAGCGATCTCTCCAGAGCTAGCAAGCCCAATTTGCAAATTTTCTGGCTACAAATCCGCATCTGCGATTTGAGCTCAAACTCCGGAGGGCAAAGACATTCCACCAAAAAAGCCCTCGATTCTTCATTCAAGTACGGACTAGAGCGCGCGCGACAACGCGATGCGTTAGCTGCGCAGTTTGTTTCAGCACGCCCTTGATGAAGTGCGCAATTCCGCGCGCGGCGAGCGTTTGATGAGCGAACCTGCACAGCGATGCAGGTGGACGCTCGGAGTTTCCCAGCACCGTCTTTTCTGCGTTGTGCTTTGTCATTTCTTGCGGGATGTAGACTGAGGACGCGGATCATGTACCTTGCGGCGCCGCGACGCGAAGTAGTTCACATTTTGCAGCGAGATGAAACGATGATCGATCGAATTGGGCCGACGCGGCGACCGGCTGGCGGCGCGCGCGGGTTTCACAACTGGCGTTCGCTGCTCTTTATGCACTGGTGCGTGCCGGTTGAGCAATTGCGGCCGCTTGTTCCGGACGAGTTGGAATTGGACCTCTATGAAGACAAGGCGTACGTCGGAGTTGTCCCTTTTGCGATGGAGGGCGTCCGCGCGCGTTGGTGGCCGGCGCAGCTGGCTTTTAGTTTTCTCGAGACCAATGTCCGCACGTATGTGCATCACCGGGGGCGACCCGGTGTCTATTTTCTGTCACTCGAAGCCGAGCACCGCCCGGCCGTGTGGGCCGCGCGGCGGTTCTGGGGTCTGCCCTACCACCACGCGGCGATGACGATGCGGGCCGATGGCGATGACGTCCATTACGAGTCGGTGAGAAGTGGGTCGCGCGTCAAACACGAAGTCGATTACCGTGTTGGCGCGACGCTGGGACCGTCGCGACCGGGCACGCTCGAGCACTTCTTTCTGGAGCGGTACCTGCTGTTCGTGGAACGGGGCGGCCACATCTATTCCGGACAGGTCTACCACACGCCTTACCCGGCGCACGCCGCCGAAGTATTGCAGATCAGCGACGAGTTGATCGCCGCGGCCGGGATCGACGGCGTCCAGGGGCAACCTGAATTCGCCCATTACTCGCCCGGAGTGGACGTTGAGATCTTCGATCTGCAGCGAGTGAACAACGGTGACGTCCAAGAGTAGGTCCTGCCTGCCGGGCAGGACTTCGCGGCGAAGCCGCGACAATGGATGTTCTACACATCTACATTACATCTACGTTGCTCGATCTGTTCGCACACCGTTCCTGGCCGTCAACGCGCGCGTCTGCTCGCCGCAAGAGTTAGGCTGGGCGTTTGGCTGGCGTTTGGCGCGGTCACGTCGGTTGACCGCTAAATCATCTGCAGGCCGTCCATCGTTCCCTGGGTGGAGGCGAACTGATCAACCTCGAGTCCGAGCCGCCGCAGCATCGACACGAAGAGTTTCGGCAGGGCGTAGTTGCTCTTTCGGTCAAACGCCAGGTGCTGTCCGTGTCGGAACCCGCCGCCCGCCAAGATGATCGGCATGTTGCGCGTGTCGTGACTACTGGCGTTGCCCAAGTTGGATCCGAACAAGACCATCGTTTGGTCAAGCAATGTCGGGCCTTCCTCTGACGAGTCGGCGAGCTTGTTCAGAAATCGGGCGAAGGCCGACATGACCGCCGTCTCGACGACCGTCAATTGCGAGATCTTCACAGGATCTTTGGCGTGGTGAGAGAGCATGTGGTAGTCGGTGTCGACGCCGCGAATCGCCGGGACGGCGTTCATGCCCGTGTCGAAGAAAGTGAGGAAGCGAGTTGAATCGGTTTCGAGCGCCAGGTGCATCATGTCGTACATCAGATCGATCCGCTCGATCATGCGGGCGCGGTCGGGTTGATCGCGCGGCGGATCGACTTTGACGTTCGGCTTCGGGAGTTTCTCCCACGCCTGGGCCTTGACGAGCCGTTGTTCGGCTTCGCGGACCGCGGCGAAATACTGATCGAGCTTCCGCCGATCGCGTCCGCTGAGTTTTCCGCGGAGGCGGACCGCTTTCGCCGCGACAAGGTCGAGAACGCTCTTCCCGTCTTGAAGCCGCTGGACCTGTCGCGCTTTTTCCGCCGGCTTGCCCTCCAGAAACAGCCGCTGGAAAACTCGCGACGGTCGCGACTCGGCGGGGATCTCCACTCCGGCCCGCGACCAGGACAAGCCGGGACCGCCAAGCGTCAGCGACAGCGAACTAAACCGCGTCGCTGCTCCGAGTTTTTCCGCCGCCAGTTGATCGAGTGAGATCGAGTTTTTGAACCCGGCGCTGTTGGGATGTTTAGCCGCCGTCAAAAACGACTTGCTCGAGAAGTGTCCGCCGCCGACGCCGGGGTGCGACACGCCCGAGATGAACGTGAAATCGTCTCGCCGCTCTTTCAGAACTTGGAGATAGGGAGTCAGTTCGTAATCCCGACCGGCTCGCTGAGGCGCAATGTTGGGAGCGTGTAGTCCCAGCGCGACGTTCACGGCCACCAGGCGTCGGCGCGGCGCGGCCTCCGCCGCTCGAGCCGGTTGCAGCGCCTCGAGCAAGGGTAGGCCAACCGCGATTCCGGATGCGCGGAGAAAGGTTCGTCGAGAATGCCCATTCATCTCATGGTCTCCGAAACATGTCACTCTGAACGATCTCGTGGATCAGCGTGCGAAACCCGTAGTTCTTCTTCTCCGCCGACTCGACGATCCGCTCGATCTCCGGCCGATCCGAGAATCCGATGCGGCGGCCCAAGGCGTAGGTGGCCAGTTTGTTGGTCAGACCGCGGGCAATCGCGGCGGGGTCCGAGGTCAAGATCTTCTTGAACTCGCGAACGTCCTTGAATCGGCGGCCGTCCGCCGTCCGCCCGTTGGCATTGACGGGCAAGCCCAGTCGGTAGCGAACCCAGGCGAAGGTGATCGGATGTTGAGAAAACTCAGGCCGCTTTCCGGGGCCGAGCGTGCGATAGTTGTCTCGCCAACCGCCGATGACATCGAAGTTCTCGAGGGCGAAGCCGGGTGGGTCGATCCTGTTGTGGCAGACGGCGCAGGAGGCGTCGTCGCGGTGCCTGGCCAACTGCTCGCGAAGCGTCGTCGCGCCCCGAATATCCGGTTCGACCGCCGGTACGCCCGCGGGCGGCGGCGGCGGCGGTTGCCCCAGAATGTTCTCCATGACCCACGCGCCGCGGAGCACGGGCGAGGTTGTCGTGCCGTTGGCCGTCACTTTCAGGACGGATGCCTGCGTGAGGACGCCGCCGCGGACGCTATCGCCAAGCAGCTCGACTCGTCGCACTTCTTGTCCCCGTACTCCGGCGATCTTGTAGTGTTTGGCCAGACGCTCGTTCAAGAATGTGAAGTCGGCGTCGATGAAGTTGATGAGACTCAGGTCGCGCTCGACGATGTGACGAAAGAACTGATGAGTTTCTGCGAGCATCGATATCTGCAAAAGCTCGTCAAACTCCGGGTACAGATTCATGTCGGGCGAAGTGAAATCGATGTCGCGAAGGTCGAGCCACTGGCCGACAAAGTTGGTGGTGAAGGCCGACGATCGGGCGTCGCCCAATAACCGTTCGACCTGCTGGCGGAGGACCTGGTCGTCGCTCAGCTTTCCTTGGAATGCGAGCGAGAGCAGCTGTTCGTCCGGCATCGAAGACCAGAGGAAGTACGAGAGGCGAGACGCCAGCGCGTATTGGCTGACGACGTCGTCGCCCGGCTCGTCCAGAAACAAGAACTCAGGCGAGCAGAGGACGGCCTTTAGACTCAAGCGGAGCGCGGCGGGAAACGGTCGACCTTCGGCCAGCGCGGATTCAACCAAGTCGACGTACGGGGCGAGTTCATCAGCTGCGATGCTTCGCCGAAACGCCCGCGGCAGCAGTTCGTTGAGAATTCTCTTGGCGTCGTCCAACTCGCCGTCCGCCAGATCGGTTTCCCCGAACAGTTTTAGACGGCTCGGTGGAGGCCACGATTCGAGCGGTCCTTCGATCGTAATCTCGCCGATCTCGATGCCCGGTTCGGGGTAGGTGTCGGCGTTCCTCCGCGTATCGCGAGTGCCGTAGCACTTGGGTTGAAAGGTGCCGTTGGGCTCGACCAACCGGTCCGTGAATTCGACGGTTGTCCATTTGTTCGGCGGCACATCGTAGTAGCCGACCAGGTGTTTTTCGCGGCGGCCGACAATCGTATCTCCGCCGTAGATCCGCAAGGTGACCGGCTCGTCGCTCTGCACGGCGCGGACCCGGATTGTCCCGCGATACAGTCCGGCGGGTGGTCGCAGTCGGGCGAAGTTGACGAGGTTCGAAGGGCAATAGCCGGACTGAAAAATCACCAGCCCCTCGTTGGTTCGGCGGAACATCGTGCCGATCTTGTCGCCCAGATACGGTTTGCCGTCGTGTGTCTTCTGATCCGCCAGGTTGGTTCGATGCTTGATGTACTTGGGCTTTTTGGCGGGGCCGAAGACGGCGTTCAGCGCGACGTCGGCGGCGCGCAAATAGGCGGCGGCCGCCTCCGCGGAAACGGCCAAGCCCTCGCCGACATTGTCGAAGCCCGCCGTCGACGTGTCCTGTGGCAAGATCTCGCGAAGACGCACGTCGACATCGAACAGGTCGCGAATCGAGTTCTCGTATTCGCTGCGGTTTAGTCGTCGGAACACTACATCGCTGCGGGCGCGATCGGCTTCGGTCAAGGCGGCGGCGATCGCGGCGACGGCCTGTTGACGTCGCTTCGGGGGCGGCGGAGTTTCGTCCGCCGGCGGCATCTCACCCTTGGCGACCCGATCGTGAACCAACGTCCAGCGGCGCAGCAACTCGGCGTCGCTCAACTCGGTTTCCAACGCGGCGAGGTCGAGCTGTCCGGCGGCTTCGTCGCCCGAGTGACAACTGAAGCAGTGAGTCTGCAGGAACGGCTGCAGTTCCTCTCGCCACGACTGGGCGCCGGCATCCTGAGCTGAGCAGGTCGCCGCTGAGCAGGCCGCCAGGACGAAGGCGACGCGGAAAATCGTGCGGGAGAGTTTCATCCAGTCATCATAACCCATCGCGGAGAATCCGCAGAGCAACGTCACCACAACATCACAACATCGAGCGACCAGTCGTTGGTAGTTGCCGCGCCACAGGGCTCATTTGGCTGGCTGGACAGGTGTTGTTTCGTGAAGCACGATGCCAATTCGCACGATTTCGGTTGGCTTGGGCCGCACTTCGAGCGGGCAGAGCGCGTCGTAATCCGCCGGGGAGACAAACATCAGCACGCGGTCGCCGGGCTTCTCGAAAAAGTCGGCTCGCCAGCAGTCGCGCAATCCGCCCGCTTCGGCGGCCGTCATGCCGCGCTCGACGAGCAAACCGACCAGCATTTCGGCGGCGCCAGCGACTCCCACTACGCTCGGCAACTCGGCCACCTCGGAAGTCATGGAGTCACCTCGCAGGGCGATCCGACTCGCCAATATTTTCCCGTCGGCGACGCGGACAAAGATCGCCTCGCGTCCGTCCAGCTTGCCTGCCGAGTCGTTACGGCGGTGTTGCTGGAGCACTTCGCGTGGGAACATTGTTTGTGCCGTGAACGAGAGCGCGCCGTCGTCCGCCCGAACGCTGACGGGCGACTGTGCGAATGTGGGTCCGTCGTAGTACAAGAATCGTTCCGCCTCGCCCCGGCTGCTGATCCATGACGTGGGAACCTGGCGGAGATCATGCCACCAACGCATCCTGCCGTTTGTCGGGCAGGGCGGAGGGTTCATCCAAGCTTCGCGTTGAGGGGAGACAATCAAACTTTGCCAGCGGAGGCCGGCGTCCACGATCATGTTCTTTTGCCGGCCGACAGCGAAGATGAAACCGCTGACTGGGTGCCGGGGAGCGACCCACGGGTACCCGGTCGAGAGTTTCGACAGCTGTCCGATTTCGTCGCGATCAAATTGTTCGAGGAATTCGTCAACGGAACGCACGTTCATCCGCGAGACGGAGGCGACATTGATTTTAAAGTCGTCTGGGCGTGGATAGACGAGCCACGGTCTGCCCCAATTGATCATCACGCCCAGGTCGACAGCCATCGGGCGGTTGACCGTAATGTGGATGACCGGTTTATCGACGATCAAGATCGGCGAGATTCGATCGCCCCAAGACGCGGCTGTATTGCCGGCGCGGTGAACGAATTCGGGAATGCCGGCGAGCGCCTGATCGGCCGACGCCAAGCGGCTGTCGGAATCGAGCCAAACGCCCCACTCCGCGATGCGGAGAACATGGTTGGGCGGCGGCCAATTGACCAGTCCCCGAGCGGCGGCCTCGCGCTCGCTCGTCGTGACTCCGGACAGCATCTTCTTTTCGAGCTCTGGTCGAGTCCAAGGGGGCGTCTGATGAACATTGCGCGAAATTTGCGGCCCCGGCACAAAAACGGGTCCCTGGGGCTTGGAGCCGAGGAACACGAAGAGATTCACCAATAAGATCGGTGGGTTGGATCTCAGTCTCGGCGGACCTTCCATCGAGAACGCGGCCCGTTCATTTGGAATCGGGTAGCTCGGCTCGCGAATGACACCGATGGCGTCTAAAGCCGCTGCGCGAACCTCGCCGTCATCGTCCGCTAGCGCCGCGCGAACGGCGTCGAGATCTTCCGTGCGGCGCATGAGGCCCAGCAACTGCAAACAGTGTTTGCGGATCAGCGGGTCGCGCGATTCGGCGAGCAAACGCAGGGCGGTGGCGCGAGTTTCGGCCGGGTGGAGTTCGACAATCAACCGGAGCGCTCCGACTCGCTCTGTCGATTCGCGGAGATGCTTGGCGCCGAGAATCAAGATTTCGCGGCGCTCCTCCGGCGACAGGTCCTTAGCGCTGGAGGGAACAGTTGATTGCCAGACGGAGCCGGGCAATCGCACATTGCCCGTCACCCACTGTCGCGCCACTTCGATCCGCTGGTGCACGTCGTATTGCTGTTTGGCGAAAACGCCAATGGCGCACAGCGTGACGAACAGTAACAGAGAACGCAGACTGAGGCGTATTGGAAGCCGGCTCACAACGGGGCGATTCGACGTAGAGGAGAGAGGAGAGGGACAGGCTAGTGACATCGTATCGGCGGGACAGGCGGTGGATCAAATCTTCCGTCCCGCCACGCCGACCAAACGGCCATCCATCGGTGGGTTGATCGCCACTCGGCCAGCAGCGCGCCGGCGAC
>JASMLW010000462.1 GCA_030748485.1 Pirellulaceae bacterium | reverse complement strand
AAGGCGACATGAGTCCATCGCTTGCGCTGGAACGGAGCTTTCGATAGCGAGACCAGTGGCAGTTCTTCCGCGGGGATCTCGGCGAACTTGCGGTTGGTCGGATTCCAGAATTTGAAGTCCGAGTAAACGCCCAACCGGAAGGAACGGGGGTTCTTTTGGGTGAAGTCGAGGAACAGTGAGGCGTCGTTCCACTTCTTGTCGGTGATTTGCAACGGGTCAACGTAGCCCGCCGGCAGCTCGGTGGCGGGATCCAGTTCCATCCACAGAGAGACGGCGCCGTTCATGCTCTGCTTGTCGTAGGCGATGTTGTCGGCGCCCCGATAGAAAACCAGTTGCGGCGTCTTCTTGCTAAAGGACAGACACTTGCCGAATCGGCCGCCCGCCGCCAACGCGACCGCGTCCGTCGGCAACCCCGTTCGGACTTTCTCGCGCTTGAGTGTTTCGGACGTGTAGACTTTGGCGTCGCCGTTGGCCTTGTCGGCGTCGGCCGACTCGTCGAACGATGCGTGGAACGTTAGCGCTTTGCGGAGCTGGTTGGGCTCTTCAGCTCGGCTGGCGGACTGAGCGGACAGTGCGGCTGTGACGATCGCGATCGCGAGGGGGATTCGTGTTTTCGTCGACATGATTGATCCGTGAAAGGTGCGAAGGTTGGCGATGCGAACATCGTAGTCGCTCAGCCACCCCACGTCTCGCCGGACGGAAATCCATCCTGCTCTGATCTCACTGGAGTCCGGATTTCGTTGCCCAAATCGCGGTCGCCAGATAGACTCGACGGCATCCAACCCCCGTGGATGTCCAACTGGGCCCCGCGTTTTCGCAACGGCGATCGAATCATGTCACTTCCCGGATTACCACGATGTCCTGGTCCGATCGATCGGCGTACGTGGTTACAGTTGGGTGGATTGAGTTTGGGGGCGCTGGCGGGCGGCGCGTCGCCGACTTGGGCGGACGTGCTGGCCGCGCAAACCAGTCGCCCGTCGCACAGACCGGATGGGTTCTCCGTGATTCTGTTTTGGGCCAACGGCGGTCCTAGCCATCTGGATCTGTTCGACCTCAAGCCATCCGCCCCTGCTGAGTATCGCGGGCCATTTCGCCCGATTCGCACTGCGGTCCCCGGATTGGAGATGAATGAGCAGTTGCCGCGTCTCGCCAAACTCGCGGACAAGATCTCCATCGTTCGCAGTTTGCATCACGAGCGGAATGAGCACTCGGGAGGCACCAACCGATTCCTGACCGGTTACTCGTCGGTGGCGAGGAACCTGCCGGACTCCGAGTTCCCTGAAATTGGCTCGGTCGTCGCCAAACAGCTGGAACAGCGGCGGGCTGATGTTGCGCCATTTGTCGGCAACACGCAGTTTTACGGAGGCGGGCCGGCGTATCTCGGCCGCGCCTTCGCACCGTATATGCCGAGCCCGCGGCGCGAATCGGCTAGCGGCAACAACCGCTACGATCCGATTCCGCTCTATCGAACGCCTTCAACGGGCGACGACCTCTCAATCTCACCCGCCGGCGTGCTCAACTTGCAACGCCGTCGCGGGCTGTTGAACTCTCTCGACACGCTGCCTCGCGCACTCGATCATGGCGGCAAGTTGGACGCGGCCGATGCTTTTCGACGGCAGGCGATAGAAATGCTCGCCAGCAGCCGCACGAGAAACGCGTTCGATCTATCGCTAGAGTCCGAAGCGTCGCGGCAACGATACGGAGACACGCACTGGGGCAAGAGCCTGTTGACTTGCCGGCGGTTGGTTGAAGCGGGAGTCCGTTTCGTGCAATGCCAAGCGACGTTTCGTCTCCAGGCCGAGACGGGAAGGACGAGCAATTGGGACGACCATTCGGTGAATTCGCATATCTTCAACGCTTACCGCGAGAAGCTCCCGTACTTCGACCAATCCGTGTCGGCGTTAATCGAGGACCTCTATCGCCGAGGGCTGCACGAACGCGTGCTGTTTGTATTCTGTGGCGAGTTTGGCCGAACGCCGCGGATCCGCAATCAAGATGCGAGCGGTCGGCCCGGCCGCGACCATTGGGCTAATGCGATGAGCGTCCTATTGGCCGGCGGCGGCTTGAAGATGGGACAGGTGATCGGAGCCACCAATCGACGAGGGGAGGAGCCTGTCGAACGGATCATGAACAGCAACTGTCTGTTGGCCACGATCTATCACCAGTTCGGTATCGACACTGCGCACGTCTTCCGCAACAACGCAGGCCGACCCATCCCCATTCTTACTGACGGTGAACCGATTGAAGAGTTGCTTTAGGGCCCTTGTCCGATGTAGCTGCCGTCGCCAGACGGCGGAGCCTCGTTTTCCGCTCGGTCAATTAATCATCGGCCAGATCATCTTCAAAACGACACGCTTCGATTGTGGCTACGCTCGCCAGAGCGTGGAGGCGCTTCGATTCACCATAACATCACCGTTGATTCTCCACCGTCTGGTGACGGTAGCTACGAGCGTGGAGGCGCTTCGATTCACCACAATATCACCGTTGATTTCCACCGTCTGGTGACGGTAGCCACGAGCGTCGCTACTCGCCATCCTCTTCCTCACCGACGAACAGTTCGGCGAAGAAGGTGTCGATCTCTTCGCGTTCCAGACGGCTGCCTCGGCGAGCGATCACTTCGAGCGCGTCGTCGTCGGAGCCGAGCAGGTCGAACTCGTCGTCAGACGAATGGTCGCCGGCAGCGCGACTCTCAAGGGCGTCGAACAGCATGTCGGCCAGCGCGGGATCGGTGAACAGGTCACCGAGCTGACCACCGGTGCCGTTGAGCATCCGTCGCTGACCGGCTCCGAGAATCGCGCCCATCAGTCCGTTGTGACCGAGCAGGTCGCTTTCGTGACCTAACAAGTGGTTCAGTTCGTGACCAATGACTGTCAGCAGGTCAACTCCGCTGGCGGCTTGTCCGACAATCGCGTAGCCCTGATAGAAACCGTCATCGGTTTGCGGCGTCGGATCGACGTACCAACCGCGGCCGGCCGCGTTGCTGTCCAGCCAGATCGCGTTGGTGGCGTAGGAGGCGAAGCCGAGCATCGCGTCATTCAACTCGCCGACGTGGAACTCGACGGTGGCCAATCGGGCGGCCGCGCCCGGTTGTTCCGCTTCCAGTCGGCGGATCGCCTCGTCGAACAGGGGTTGAGCCGCTGCGGCCGAAATC
>JASMLW010000461.1 GCA_030748485.1 Pirellulaceae bacterium | reverse complement strand
AATCTACATTCGCGAAGAGCAGGAGGTCAATTCGTTGACCGTCCCGGCTCGTTTGGATGTGCAGTTCGGCGACAGTCCGTACGGAACGCTCAAGATCGACCAATTCCAATCGCCGGAAGAGAAGGAAGCCTCATGATGATGCATTGCCGCGATCGATTCGCGCGATTCGCGATGGGGCTGACTTGCCTGATCGCAGCGCTGACGTTTGACCGCTGTCACGCCGCCGACGCGTTTGTGAACGTGGTGGAGGGCGTGCAGCCGCGAATCGTGAAGATCTACGGAGCCGGCGGGCTCAAAGGCCTCGAGGCGTACCAGAGCGGTTTCCTGATTTCTTCGGAAGGCCACGTTCTGACCGTTTTCAGTTATGTGCTCGACACCGACTACGTGGGGGCGACGCTGGACGACGGCCGCAAGTTCGAGGCCAAGATCGTGGGAGTCGACCCGCGGCTGGAGATCGCCATTCTCAAGATCGACGCCAAGGATCTGCCGTTCTTCGATCTCGACCAGGCGGCCGCTCTGTCGTCGGGTCGGCGCGTGCTGGCCTTTAGCAACCTGTTCGGCGTCGCGACCGGCGACGAACCGTCGAGCGTGCTGCACGGCAGCGTCTCCGTGGTGGCCCCGTTGCAGGCTCGCCGAGGGGTCTTCCAGACTCGCTTCACCGGAAACGTCTATGTGCTCGACGCCATGACGAACAATCCCGGCGCCGCGGGTGGGGCGCTGACGGACGCCGCTGGACAACTGGCCGGGATGCTCGGCAAGGAACTCCGCAACTCACAAGACAACACCTGGCTCAACTACGCCGTGCCGATTTCCGCGCTGCGACAGTCGGCGGCGGACATCCTCGCCGGCAAGGCGCCCAGTGCGCTCACCGACGAAGACCGCAAACGACCTGACAACCCGCTGTCACTGCAACTCTTGGGAATCCGCTTGGTGCCGGACGTGCTGGACAAGACGCCTCCCTTTGTCGATTTCGTCTTGCCGCGCTCGCCTGCCGAGAAGGCCGATCTTCAGCCAGACGACCTCATCCTGTTTATCAACAACCGGATCGCCAGCTCATGCCGAGCCGTGCGGGACGAACTGAACTTCATCGATCGCATCGATCCCGTGCTGGTCACAGTCCAGCGCGGCCAGCAGTTGCTGGAAGTCGAATTGCGCGTCGAGTAACTACGGGCGACATCGTGAATCAATTGTTGAAGACGCTGCCACTATTGTTGGTCATTGGCTGGGCGAGCCCTGTGTGGGGGCAAGCCATTACGCTGCTCGAAGAGCAGGCGATGCAGTCCGCCGTGGACCGAGTCGCCGATTCGGTCGTGCGGATCGAAACATTCGGCGGGCTGGAAAAAGTCGGCAACGTCGTCGTCGGCGCCGGCCCCACTTCGGGAGTCATCGTCTCACCCGATGGCCACATTCTCTCCAGCGCCTACGGGTTCGTGCAGAAACCCAGTTCGATTCTCGTCAGGCTCCCAAACGGTCGACGTACGGCCGCCAAGATCCTCGCCCGAGATCACGCCCGCATGCTGGTGCTGTTGAAAGTTGAATCCGAAGAGAAGCTGGTTCCCGTCGAACCCGTCGCCGTGGACACGATGGCCGTCGGCCAGTGGTCGATTGCTGTCGGACGGACCTTTTCGCCCGACCATGCAAACATCTCCGTCGGTGTCATCAGCGCGCTGAACCGCATTTGGGGCAAGGCTCTGCAAACCGACGCCAAGATTTCGCCCAGCAACTACGGCGGAGCGCTGATCGATATCAACGGGCGGGTGTTCGGCGTCCTGGCTCCGATGTCTCCCCAGGCGTCGGGTGAGCTGGCCGGCAGCGAATGGTACGACTCGGGAATCGGTTTCGCCGTGCCACTCGTCGACACATTCGCCAGACTCGACGTGCTGAAAAAGGGGGAGGACCTGTACCCCGGCCTGATGGGGATCGGTTTGGACGGCAGCGACATCTACAGCAAACCTGCCGTTGTCGGCTCGGTGCGAGCCAAGTCGCCGGCGCGCGAAGCAGGGCTTGAAGCCGGCGATGTGATTGTCGAAGTGGACGGCGCGAAGATCACCCGACAAGCGCAACTCAAACACGCTCTCGGACCCCATTACGCCGGAGACCGCATCAAAGTGAGCGTGGTGCGCGGCGAGGACAAGAAGCGGATCGACGTCGAGATGACGTTGGTGAAAGAGTTGATTCCCTACGACGCGCCGTTCTTGGGCGTTCTGCCGATCCGGTTCGACGATCGGGCCGGCGTTGGCATTCGCCATATCTTCGCCGACAGCCCGGCGGCCAAGGCCGCGCTGACGACCGACGACCGCATTGTGGAGATCGACGGCAAAGCCGTGGAGAACACCGATCGATTGCGAGCTCTGTTCGGCAACCTCGAGGCGAAACAGACCATCGAGTTGAAAGTTCAGCGGGGCGATGCGACGCGCGAAGTTTCGCTCGACCTCGGGGCGCTGCCGCAAGACTTGCTTGCCTCGCTGCCCTCGCCTCCGGCTCCCGCCGAGCTGGGAGAGGCCGCTTGGGCGGACATCAAGTTGCCGGAAGAACCAAACGAGTGCGGCATCTTCACGCCGGCCAGCTACAACGAAGACACTCCCCACGGGCTACTCGTGATCTTGCATGCGCCCGGGGCCTACAACCGCGAGGCCATGGAGAAACAATGGGGCGACTTGTGCCAAGATCGGCAACTGTTGCTGCTCGCGCCAAAGTCCTCCAATGATCGCAGCTGGACGCCGACGGAAGTTCAGTTCATTCAAAAGACTCTCGACCATGTGCTCAACGAATTCAACATCGACGCTCAGCGAGTCGTCCTAGGCGGCGTGCAAGCTGGTGGCGCGATGGCCTATCTGACGGCCGCCTCACGGCTCGATGTTGTTCGCGGAGTCGTCGCGGTCGACGCTCCCTTGCCTCGACGCGTGCGGCCACCGGCCGCCGATCCGCAACGACCGATCTCCTTCTTCACCATCGGTCCGGAGAAGTCTCGATTGAAGGCCGCCATCGACGCGACGGTGAAGGCGCTCCGCAAGCAGAAGCACTCGGTCGTCTTTCAGCAAGGCGGTGCGGCCGGCAAGCTGAGTGACGCCGAACGGTCCGCTATCGCCCGCTGGATCGACACGCTCGATCGGCTGTAGCGGCGTTGAGGCGTTGAGGCGTTGAGGATTTGGGGGTTCGGGAGCGGGCGAACGTCTACCGAGCGGCAGCTCGGATGCTCAAGGCGTTTCAAACAACTGCGGTTCGCCCGCAACTCAGTCGAGCTGCTTGATCCATTGATGTCGATGCGACGAGCGACGACAATGAGCCAACGCCCATCAACATCAAGCGCGGTCGCCGGCGATCGCAGATTCGGGAGATCGTCATGCGGCGACGGGAGTTCTTCACGACGAGTGCGGCCATCGCTGCGGCTGCCGCCAGTTCCCCGACTCGGTTGATCGCCGCGGACAAGCCGCGACGGTACGCCAACCCGATCGCGGTTTCGACGTACTCCTTCTGGCGATTCCGCCGCGACTCAAAACTGACGATCGAAAAGTGCATTGATCTGGCGGCCGAATACGGGTTCGACGGCGTGGAGATTCTCCACATCCAGATGGAGTCCGAGGAGAACGGCTATCTGCAGAAGCTCAAGCGCCGCGCCTTCACAAACGGACTCGACCTCTGTGGATTCTCGACACACCAGGGATTCGTCTCACCCGACGCTGACGTTCGCAAGAAGAATGTCGACCACACGATTCGCTGCATTGAACTGGCGCACCAGTTGGGGATTCCCACCATCCGCATCAACACGGGTCGCTGGCGCACGACGAAGAGCTTTGACGAGTTGATGAAGAATCGCGGCATCGAGCCGCGGTTGAAGGGTTACACGGACGAAGACGGCTTCAAGTGGGTTATCGACGCGATCGAGCAGTGCCTGCCGGCAGCCGAGAAACGGGGCGTGCTGCTGGGCCTGGAAAACCACTGGGGCCTGGGACGCACGCCCGAGGGCGTCCTGAAGATTCTCGACGATATCGACTCGCCGTGGCTGCGGGCGACCATGGACACGGGCAACTTCTTTGAGGATCCCTACGACAAACTCGAATTGATGGCTCCCCACACCGTGCTTGTGCAAGCCAAGACGTACTACGGCGGGGGCACCTGGTACGACGTCGACCTCGACTACCCGCGAATCGGCGAAATGCTTCGCAAGCATCAGTACCGCGGCTACGTGTCGCTGGAGTTCGAGGGTAAGGAAGACTACCGCACGGCGATACCGAAGAGCCTCGCCGTGCTTCGCAAAGCGTTCAGTTAATGGCATCTGAAAAGACGATTCGCGAAACGCTGCTCGGTGTCGCATCGATCAGTTTGATTGTCACAGGCGGCGTTTTGCTGTACTGGCGAGGCGTGGACGAGGGCCTCGTCTCGATGCTCGCGTCGTCTTGCCTGCGAGCCGGCGCCGTGCTGTTCGCGCTGTGGCTCGCGCTTCCGCAACTGCGATCGATCAAGCACAAAGTTCCCCTCTGGTTGCTCGGCGGCGGCGCCGCCTGCCTGTTGGTGTTGGTCGTCAGTCCCAAGGCGTTCATCGTGGTGGGACCGCTCTTTGCACTGATCGCATTTCTGAAATTCGTCGGCTGGTTATTCGCTCCGCCACCTGGAATGAAACCCCGCAGCAAGACGGCGGCCAAGGAGTCGTCCTCTTCGACGGGCGAGGGCGGCTGACCGCGACCGACGCTTGCTTGGCCATCTGCCAGACTCTACATTGTCTGTCTTGCTAACAGTCGTTGCGACTGGCGTCAGGGTCAGTCGACCAGCACAGTGTCGACCAGCACAGTGTCGATTGATCGACAAGGAGAAGACCGTGGAAAAGTGGCCGATCGGAGTCTTTACGAGCGTTGATGCGGGACTGGGAGTCAAGCTTGAGGTGGCTCACGAATTGGGCGTCCCCACGATTCAGCTCCACGCCCCCGCTCAAGAGACGCGGACGGCCGAAAACGCCCGCAAGTTCCTCGAACGGTTGGCGGATCTGGGAATCACGCTGACCGCCGTGTTTGGCGGTTTTGAAGGCGAGAGCTACGCCGACATCCCGACGGTGGTAAAGACGGTGGGCCTCGTGCCGCCGGAAACGCGAGCCGCGCGCACGCAGGAGATGAAGGAGATCGCCGATTTCGCCAGGCAACTCGAATGTAACGTCGTCGCCTTGCACCTGGGCTTCATCCCGCACGACACGAGCGAGCCTTTGTACGCCGAAGTCTTGGAAGTCACACGCGATGTCTGCAACCACGCCAAAGGCAACGGGCAAAACGTTCATCTCGAGACGGGACAGGAAGCAGCCGACGGGCTGCTGCAGTTCATCAGCGATGTGGGAGTCGACAATCTGTTCGTCAACTTTGACCCGGCCAACATGATCCTCTACGGGACGGGCGAGCCGATCGAAGCGCTCAAGAAAATCGGCTCCTTCGTTCGCAGCGTGCATTGCAAAGACGGCACGTGGGCGGACAAACCGGGTGAGGAATGGGGCGCCGAAACGCCGCTCGGCGAAGGCGACGTGGGTATCGAGACTTATTTGCGAACGCTCGGCGAACTCGGCTACGCCGGGCCGCTGACGATCGAGCGCGAGATCGCTCAAGAGCCGACCAGGCAAAAGGCAGAAATCGGACAGGCCGTGCAGTTGCTCAGCGATCTCAAAGCGAAAATCGGCTGAGAGTGGACGCGGTTACGTTTGTGCAGCGAAAGCTCTGAGTGGCGTGTCGCTCACGCGCCGAGCGACTTTCGTTCTTCCTCGACGCTGCTGCCGTCCGGCGTGCTCGGGTCGTCGATATCGAACCACGACTTTTCGAACTTCACGAAACCGGCCTTGCCCGAGTTGGCGTTGTGGATGGCGACGTTCGACGTCAGGGCGATAATCGCGTCCCCCATCGCAACGTTGGGGTGGCATCGCGGCTTGTTCTCTGGATCCTTGTTGCGAATGCAATAAGCCCAGTGCTCCATTTCCTCGG
>JASMLW010000460.1 GCA_030748485.1 Pirellulaceae bacterium | reverse complement strand
GGCGAACTCGATTTTTGTCGGCGACTACCTGACGACGGATGGGCAGCCGCCGGAGGCCGACTATCGGATGATCGAAGAGATGGGGTTTGAGATTACGCGGTGTGACGAATCGTAGCCGCTGCTCCGACTCGGTCGCCCCTCGTGCTGATTGCGTGCGTGCGCATAAGAAGAGCCCGGCTCGATGCGAACCGGGCTCCTTGGTTCAGTCTCGCCGACCGCACTAGCGGCTGGCCGGAAACTCATCGGCTGACAGTCGGCTTACAGTCCTATTTCGACCTTGAGCAACTTGCCGCCCTTCTTGTCGCCGTCAGCCGTGCCGAAGACGGTGATGTAGAGCGAACCGTCCTTGCCGAACACCATCGCTGAGGGTTTGTCGAGCTTTTCCATCTCCTTCGCGATGACGGTCTGCGCGTTGCCATCTCGTTTGGCGACCAAGCGGAACAGACCGCCCTTGGTGGCGTCGACCCAAGAGAAGTCGAGTGCGTACAGCATTCCCTTGGGGCTGTAGGCGATGTCGGTGACGTCACTGAGTCCGGTTTCGAAGTTCGCCAGCATCTTGCCGTCTTCGCCGTAGAAAGTCAGCAATCCATCGTTGGGCACGGTGACTTCACCCATCTGCCCGACGACCAATTCGCCGCGCGGGCTCACGGTGATCGCGACGGGGGCGTCGATGTCCGTCTCTTCCTTGGTGGCCAGGAAACGCTTGAACGGTCCGACCTTAGTTCCGTCGCGCGTCGCTTTGGCGACCCAGCCCTTTGTGTCGTCGCCATTGCAGGTGACATAGATACCGCCCTTGGTGACGGCGAGGCCATAGAAATTCCCTTCGCCTTTGGTTTCATCGCTGGGCGCGAGTTTGAATTGGGCCTCCATCTTGTCGGCCGCAATCGCTTTTTCGCCCGCTTTGGGAATCTTGTAGACCCGCAGCTGCTCGTCGCCGTCCTTCTGCCCGCCGCCGCCGACGACGAGTGTATCCTCATCGAGGAACGCCAAACCCAATGGACCGATGTTGTATTTAGGGCCTTTCCCATAGACATCGATGGGGAAGCCGGTGATCACGTCCTGGGCTTTGCCGTCGACCACGCGGATCACGCGTCCGGCTCCGCTATCAGACACGAAAACGTGTCCAGTCTCTGGTTGAATGGTGACGCCGGACGGGTTGTCGAGTCCGTCCAGGACGGTCTCGATGTGATGGTCGGCTCGCAAGGGGACGGTCAGGCAAAGAACAGCGACTGCTGCAAAGCAACTCACAGACTTTCTCATTTATTTTCTCTCCGTGATTGACTGTGTTGTTCGCCAACGCCGTCGCGGCGGGCAACACACGAAAGCAGACTATTGGGGAAACTCCTTCGGAGGTTCAACGTCGGGATAATCCGGGCTGTTCAGCGCTTTGAGGAATTCGACCAGATCTTTCTTGTCCTGGTCGGTCAGCTTGAGCGGAAACAGCTCCTCGTCCAACTGCGGGTTCTTGATTCCGCCTTTGGCGTAAAAATCGACGACGGCCTCGAGCGTGGGGAGGCTGCCGTCGTGCATGTAGGGAGCGCTCCGCGAGATCTCGCGCAGGGTCGGCGTCTTGAATGAGCCTTTGTCGCCCTCCAGTTTCGTCACTGCGAAGCGGCCGAGGTCGCGTTTCGATTCTTCGGCGTCCATACCGACTCCGAGATTGTGGAAAGCGCCGTCGGTGAAATTCTGCCCGGCGTGACAAGCGCTGCAGTTTGCTTTGCCGAAGAATAGTTTTCGCCCGCGGGCCTGCGTTTCGTTGAGTGCCGATTTCTTGCCGGCTTTGTATTGGTCGAAAGGAGATCCGCCGGAGAGCACGGTGCGTTCGAACGACGCGATCGCTTGGGCGACCCCCGTCTTGGTCGCGTCGGTCTTGAACACATTCTGGAATTGTTCGCGGTAGCCTTTGATGCCGTTGAGTTTCTCAATCAGATCGTCGAGCGGCATGGCCATTTCGATCGGGTTTTCGATAGGTCCCAGCGCCTGTCCCTCTAATTGCAGCGCTCGACCGTCCCAGAACTGAAAGACCTGCAGCCCGGAGTTAATAATCGTCGGCGCGCTGCGGCCCCCCTTTTGGCCTTCGACTCCCGTGGCGAATCGTTCGCCGTTGGACCACCCTTTCTTGGGATCGTGGCAGGAAGCGCAACTGACTGTATCATCGACGGAGAGCCGCTTATCGAAGTAGAGCAGTTTGCCGAGGTCGGCTTTGGCTTGCGTGAAGGGGTTGTCGGCTGGGACTCGCATTCGCTTTATGCCTTGCGGCAACTTGATCTCATCCGCGCGCCCAAGTGAAGTCAACAATAACAGGCCCGCGAGGGTGACGAGGGAGGATTTCCGCATCGGTGTGCTCCTTTTTTTGACGCCGCCGTCTCAGCGGCCGCGGAAGTCGCAATAGGTGGGAGGGGTATTGTCACCGACGCGCCTAGCGGTGACAAGCGCCCCGCGGGCCGAATACGCCACCGACGATCCAGAACGTTCCGCCGTTACAGGAACGCCTAATGAGCCGCTGCCTGCTCCACCTGGGGCCGTTTGAAAACGACGCCGTCTTTCATCACAAACACGACTCGTTTCATGGTCGCGATGTCCTCGAGCGGGTCGCCGTCGACGGCCACAATGTCCGCCGTCTTGCCGGGTTCGATGATGCCGAGCTGGTCTTCCTTTTTCAGCAGCTGAGCGGCCGCCACCGTGGCCGCCTGGATCGCCTCCAGGGGGCTCATACCCCCCGCCACCATCAGCTCAAACTCGCGAGCGTTGTCGCCGTGTCGCGACACGCCCGAATCCGTGCCAAACGCGATCCGCACGCCGGACGCGCGAGCGCGGGCGAACGTTCGCTGCGCGACCGGGCCGATGGACGCCGCCTTGGGCCGCACGATCTCGGGAAAGTAACCCTCCTCCTCGGCCTTCTCGGCGACCCATACGCCGGCCAGAATGGTCGGCACGTAGAACGTCCCCCGCTTCTTCATCAGGTCCATGATCTCGTCAGTCATGAACGTGCCGTGCTCGATCGAATCGACGCCGGCCAAGACGGCTCGCTTCATACCCTCCGCGCCGTGAGCGTGGACGGCGACCGTCATTCCATAATCCTTCGCCGTTGAAACGACCGCCTCCAGTTCGGCCTGAGTGAACTGAGGGTTCAGCCCGCTCGACGCTAGACTCAACACGCCCCCCGTGGCCGTCAATTTGATTAGGTCACAGCCTTCTTTGTACCGTTGTCGAACGGCCTTGCGAGCGTCGTCGGCTCCGTTGATAACTCCTTCCACGGGCGAGGCGTCGCGGCGAAACGCGCCCCGTAATCCGTTCGTCGGGTCGGCATGACCGCCCGTCGTCGCGAGTGACTTCCCGGAGGTGAAGATCCGCGGTCCGATCACCCACCCTTCGCCGATCGCTTTGCGCAGCGCCAGTGTATTGACGCCGTTGTCGCCGACGTCGCGGACCGTCGTGAATCCCGCCAGTAGCGTGCGCTTGGCGAAGACAGTCGACCGCAGCGCGTATTCGGCTTCGCTCATGAAGAAACGTTCGGTGTACGACTTTTCCGAGTGCTGGCCCGTCAAGTGTGTGTGCATGTCCATCAAGCCGGGCATCACCGTTTGAGTGCGCAGCGAGATCAGCGAGTCACCTTCTTTGGGAGCGGCGAAGCCATCGACGACCTGCGCTATCTTGTCGTCCTTCACGACGATTGTGACCTCCCTGCGCACGGCTCCTCGCCGAACATCGATCATTCGCCCGGCGTGAATCAACGTCTCCGCATGGGCGGTGGAAACAAAAGCGAACAGGCAAAACAGCGTCGAGGAGTGGATGAACAATCGCATCGGCAAGTCCCGAGGTGGCGTGGAATGTGTGCGGCGAGATGGCCAGTATCCTAGCACAGCCGGCGGCGCTCCGCCGCCACGCGCAGTTTCGCGGATAGAGAGTATCAGCGAGCTGCGGCAGGCACCCCCTAGCGGCCAAATTCCCGCTCGTCGATAACGATTTCGCCGACAACGCCGGCGTCGCTATTGACGCCGACTGCGAAGATCGGGCCCCTGGTCGATTCGCAGCGAACCCAATGTGCCGTTCCGGCGTCGTCTCAGCAACGCCCCGTTTGTTTGCGCCTGATCGGGTTCGCCCCTGGCCGCCGTATCCGGTGATGGCCGCGGGGCGTCAGGATAACTGGTTTCAAGCGATCGGGCTATTCGAATCGATGACGCCGAGCTCCTCTTCAGGCATCTCGGTGGTCGCATTAGAATCAGGGGCTTGGATCATCCGAAGAAGACTCAGGAAACCAGTGTGCGAGAGTCAGACCTCGCCTCACTCAACCGTTTCGTCGCTGAAATCGCGCAGCGACAACTGAACCCCCACGCAAACTGAGGACCTACGCTCATGGCTCGGACAATGTTTGAGAAGATCTGGGACGACCACGTCGTACACGCCGAAGCCGGCAAACAGACGATTCTCTACATTGACCTTCAGCTAGTGCACGAGGTCACCAGCCCTCAAGCGTTCGAAGGTCTTCGCATCGCCGATCGGACCGTTCGCCGACCGGGGATCACGATCGCCACTCCGGACCACAACGTGCCGACAACGGACCGATCGCAACCGATAACCGATCCCATTTCGAAAAAACAGGTCGACGCGCTGCGTAGCAACTGCGAGCAGTTTGGGATCCGGATTTT
>JASMLW010000459.1 GCA_030748485.1 Pirellulaceae bacterium | reverse complement strand
ATAATATTAGTATCTTAACAAAGATCACCAGCATAAATACACCGATCTGTTCTCGTAGTTGAACGTCACAGGCGTGCCTTAGATCTTTGCCGCCGACGCCAAAGATGAAAGCGGCTTGAAGAGCAAGTATGAAGGCAAGCTGAAGTTGAGCATTGTGAAGGCAGCGGTCAAGAAAGTTCAGCAGGGATTCAAACGCAGCAACCCAGATGCCGGCATCGAGAAACTCGACAAACTTGTCGCCGACATGAAGCTGTCGGGAGAAGGCCTGCAAGAGGTGCTCTACGTGAAGAGCCTCATTCAATTCCAAACTCAACAAAAAGACAAAGCGAAGAAGACGCTCGAAGCCGCCCTCAAAGCCGCCCCCGAAACGAAAAAGGGCGCGCACATTGAGGAAGTGCTGCTGACAGTGTTCAAACCGAAGGCTGAGCCCAAGAAGGACGACACGGCGAACGCCAAAGATGACAAGGCAGAGGCCAAGAAGGACGACGCCAAGTCCAAGAAGGACGATAAGGCCAAGTCCAAGAAGGGCGACAAGGCCGAGCCCAAGCAGGACGACAAGGCCAAGAAAAACTAGGCGTCGCATCCTGAAACGGCCTTTGGCGACCGGACGGCGGCTATCGCCAGCGCAGTTTTAGCGGCCGTTTGGGTCGCATCGCCATCGTGACGTGCGGCTCCGGCGCGGGCTCGCCCGGAATGGTCGTCACGCGGCGAGTTTGCAGTACGGCGGCCGCGACCAACGTCATCTCAACCATGGCGAACCCTTGTCCGATGCAGACTCGCGGGCCGGCTCCGAAAGGGAAGTAGGCGGCGGCGGGAATCTGCTCCTCGCGGGGCGGTAGAAATCTTTCCGGGTCGAAATGTTCCGCGTCGGGAAACCACCGTTCGTCCCGTTGTGTGACGTACGAGCTGAGCGTGACGAGTTGCCCTTTGGGCACGGTGTAGCCGCCGATTTCCACGTCGCTCGTCGCTTGTCTTAAGAACACACCGATCGCCGGGGGAAACAGACGCAGCGTTTCCTTGATCGTGGCGACCAAGAAGGGCAGTCGGTCGACGTCCGCCAGCTCGGGGTCGCGTTGCCCGACGGCCGCGTCCACTTCATCGTGGCAACGTTGGGCGACCGCCGGATGCGCGGCCAGATTGTACCAGAGCCAATCGAAGGCGGCCGCCGTCGTATCGTGCCCGGCCAACATCAGCGTCATCGCTTCGTCGCGAACCTGGCGATCGGTCAGTTTCCCGCCACCCGACTCCTCGTCCACAGCGGACAACAGCATCGAAAGCAAGTCGCCGTGGTCGCGCCCGTCGGCTCGCCGCTCGCGAACAAAGCGCCAGACGACGTCGTCGAGTGTCTTCAGCGCGCAACGCTTTCGACGGTTGGAGCTCGAAGGCCACCACAGCGGCCAGTTCACCGGAGACTGCATTTCGGCGAACGCGACTTCGGAGAGGACGGCGACCGCCTCGCCGATCTCGCCGGCCACGTCGTCGACTTCGCTGTCGAACATAGTGCGGCAGATGATCGACAGGGTGAGGCTGGTCATCGCCTCGTCGACATCGACATCGATGTGTCCATCCGATTCGATCGTCGTGCGCCATGAGTCGGTAAGACGCCGCGCTTCGCGCACGATAGTGCGCCCGTAGTTCTCCATGCGGCGCGGATGGAAGGCCGCCTGAACCAAGCGTCGCTGCCGAATCCAGTCGTCGCCTTCGGCGATCAACACGCTGTTTCCATTCCATTGCGCGAAGACCTTGATCACATGCGGCATGCGGATAAATGACTTGGCGTGAGTCACCAAGACTTCCCGCACTTGGTCGGGGTGGTAGAAGATGAACAGCCGATAAGGTCCGGTGACAAAAGAAACGGCGTCGCCATACTGCGCCTGCAACTCGGAGTACGAGCCGAGCACGTCGGGCTTCATCCGCCCCATCGTGCGAATTCCGAACAAGTGGTCCTGGGGGCCGTGTGGCGCGCGCTTCATCGTTGGGCTCCTCGACATCGTATCGCCAGAATTCCTCGACATTCCGCGACCACTGTCTTTGTTGCCCGCCAGGCGAATTGACAACCGAAAAAATTGGCGCCGGAAGCAATACATGAGTCGATTGCCGAGCCGCCGTTTTTCAAGCAATCCGTCCACCGCCGGTCGTCCGCTCTCGTTGCTCGCTGGAATCGATTGAACGACAATCCGTGCCTTGAACGCCGCAAATGAGTAGATTGTACGACTCCCACCTCTCCAGATCTCGAGATCCAGCATGCGATTTCCTCCCCGCCGATTTGTGTTCGCCGCCATTGCCCTGTTTTCGCTGAGTCCGGCGGCGCATGCGGCGCGGCCCAACGTGTTGTTCATTTCGATCGACGACCTGAATAATTGGATCGGTTGTTTGGGTGGCCACCCGCAGTCGATCACGCCCAACTTCGATCGGCTCGCCAAGAGCGGGATGTTGTTCAGCAATGCTCATTGCCCGGGAGCCGCGTGCAATCCTTCGCGGTCGGCGATCATGAGTGGTCGCTCGCCCCATCGGTCCGGACTTTACGCAAACGGGCAACCGATGCGCGAGGTTTTGCCCGACGCCGTGTTGCTGCCGGAACTGTTTCGCCGCCAGGGTTACTGGGCTGGCGGATCTGGCAAGATCCTGCACTATTTCATCGACGCGCGATCTTGGGATGTCTATTTTCCAAACAAGGAATCGGAGAATCCGTTCCCGCGGACGCTCTACCCAGAACAGCGGCCCGTCAATCTGCCACGTGGCGGACCTTGGCAGTACGTCGAAACAGATTGGGCGGCGCTCGACGCGACGGACGAAGAGTACGGTGGTGATTGGCTGGTGACGAAATGGGTGGGCGAGCAACTTCGGCGCACTCACGACAAGCCGTTCTTTCTGGCTTGCGGTATCTATCGGCCTCACGAGCCGTGGTTCGTTCCCGAGAAGTACTATCGCCCCTTTCCGTTGGCGGGAATTCAACTGCCGCCCGGTTACAAGGAGGACGATCTCGACGATTTACCACCCGCCGGGAAGCGCCGAGGTCCCAATCGCTACTTCGCTCACATTCGCAAGCAGAAGCAGTGGAAGCAGGGCGTGCAAGGCTACTTGGCTTCGATTCATTTCGCCGATGCGATGTTGGGTAGAGTGCTCGACGCGCTCGAACAAGGGCCCAATAAGGACAACACGATCGTCGTACTGTGGAGTGACCATGGCTGGCATCTCGGCGAAAAACAGCACTGGCAAAAATACACGGCGTGGCGCGCGGTGACGCGAGTCCCCTTGATGGTCCGAGTCCCTGCGGAGTTGTCGACGAAACTGCCGGCGGGGACGCCCGCCGGATCGATCTGTTCTCGGCCCGTCAATTTGCTCAGCCTGGCTCCGACGCTGCTGGAACTCGCCGGACTGCCGCCCCAAGCCAATCACGACGGACCCAGCCTGACCCCGCTGCTGAAAGACGCTGACGCCGAATGGGACCATCTGTCGGTGACGTATCTGGCTCAGCCCGGTTCCTACGGACTCAGCGGCGAGCGCTGGCGATACATTCATTACGACAACGGCGATGAGGAGCTCTACGACGTGGCGGCCGATCCGTACGAGTGGGAGAATTTGGCGGCGAAACCCGAGCATCGCGAAGTTCTCGAGCAGCACCGACGTCTTGCTCCGCAGAAGTTCGCGCCGCTGGTCGAACCGCAGATCAGTTCGTTGCCGGCGTTGAAGTGGCGACCGGCGAACGGCGTCCAGCCGCCGCCTTCCAAGCCGGAGGGAAAGAAGTTCCGAGTCGTGTTTGTCAATCGACGATCGAAGCCGGTTGAACTGTTCTGGATGGACCGCGCAGGCGGCCAGAAATCCTATGGCCAGATTGATCCGGGAAAGAACAAGCACCAGCAGACTCGCCCGGGGGCCGTTTGGATGATCAGGTCCGCTGCTGACAACGAACCGCTCGGTCACTTCGTCGTCGGTGATCGCAAAGCCCGCGCGGTCGTGCCGGCAGCGAAGTAGGTCCGGCCGTGTTGTCTACTTCGTGATCGAAAACCGATGTACGGTTCTCGAGCGGAACTCGTCCCCCGGCCGCAGCAGCGTGGTGGGGAAATTCGATCGGTTGGGGCTGTCGGGGAAGTGCTGCGTCTCCAAACAGAAGGCTCCGTATTTGCGATAGATCGCACCGCCTCGCCCCTCAACTCGGTTGGCGTGAATCGTCGTGTAGAATTGAGCTCCCGGCTCCGTCGTCAGAATCTCCATCACTCGCCCTGACTTTGGATCGGTCACTCGCGCCAATGGGCGTGGACCGAACTCTTTCTTCAAACTCGGAGTCAGAATCACCTGGTGATCGTAGATCATCGGCTGTTCGCGAATGCGAGAACCGATGGCGCGTTCCCGCCGAAAGTCGAATGGCGTATCTGCGACCGACGCAATCTCACCGGTCGGAACGCCATCATCGTCCACGGGAAGGTACCGATCGCAGAACAGCCGCAGGCGGTGGTCCAATACATCGCCCGAGTCGTGCCCCGCCAAGTTGAAATACGAATGGTGCGTCAAGTTAACGTGAGTCGGCTTGTCGGTTTTCGCCGCGTAATCGATCGCCAGTTCGTTCTTGTTGTTCAGAGAATAGGTGACGGTGGTCGCCAGTTGTCCAGGATAGCCCTCTTCACCATCGGGACTGGTGTAGTGAAAGCGGACGCCGACCAGCTCCGGCGATTGAATCCGCTCGGCTCGCCAGACCTTGCGATTGAAACCGCTTACGCCGCCGTGCAGATGATGATGTTCGCGAAAGTTCTTCGCCAGCGGGAAGGTTTTGCCATCGATCTTCAGCGCGGCTCCGGCGATCCGGTTGGCGAAGCGACCCACCGTGCAGCCGGCGAAAATGGGATCGTTCAGATAGCCTGCCAAATCGTCGTAGCCGAGCACCACGTCGGCTCGCCGTCCGTCCCGATCGGGAACCAGCAACGATGTCAGCGTCGCGCCGTATGAAATCACCCGCGCCTCGACACCGTTGGCGTTCGCCAGCGTGAATTCGTGGACTGTCTCACCGGTGGTCGTCTTCCCGTACTCGCGAGCTTCACTGACGGTCAAGCTGCGGACGGCGGCGGGCCGTTGACTGGTTTCCGCGAGCAGAAACGCCAGGATGTCGCGTAGTTCGTCCGGCTCCTTGATCAAACCGGCGGGCATCGGCGAGATGTCTTGTGACTTGCGGTCCTCAATCTTGCTCTTGTCGATCTTCAGTCGCTTCGCGTCGGGCGTCAGCAACTCAAGTGTGTCGGCGTTCTCGCTCAGGACCAGTCCGCTGAGAGCTTTGCCATCGTCCAGGTTCAACAGTGTCGACTTGAAGACAGGAGACAGCTTGCGGCTCGGCAGCAGCACCGACTCGACAAGATAAGGCGTCGTGAAACGCAGCGCGGCTCCCGTCAGACTCGGCCCGCCTTGCACGGCAATGTCGCTGCTCACGCTGTGACATTTAGCGCAGCCGATTCCATCGGCGCTGAACAGCTTGCGACCGCGTTCGGCGTCGCCGCGTTCGACCGCTTCCCGCCAGTCGACCGTTAGCAACTTGGCGGGGACCTTGGCGCTGGGATCGGAGGAAGCGGTCCGCAGTCGCTCAGCCAAGCCGGCTTCATCGAATTGCGCGGGCAACGACCACTTTGCCGAACGATCGAGCGAGCGATAGTGCAGGTACAAATTGTGTTCGTCGGCGATATTCCGCACGCGAATCAAGATGTCGTTGTCGCCGGCCTGCAGGTCGAGGAAGACAACGTCCTGCAACGGCAGTCCGCCGCGCTCGACGTCCAAATCGTGAACCAACTCACCGTTGAGCCAGACGCGAATCCCATCGTCCGATCCGGGCAGCAGCATCGCTTGCTGTGTACGGGGGCTCGTCAAGCGGAAGTAGGCGTAGACGGATTTCCCATCGGTGGAGCCGAACTGCTCGCGAAAATTGAACATCCGGCCGCGTTTCATCTTTTGCCAGACAATCGTCTTGCCGCCGTGCGAGTACTTGGCTCCCACGTTCAGAGCCGATCGTTCCGGCGAGTGAGCTGTCTCAAAGCCCTCACTCTCGTCATCGAACGGACCAGCGACCCAGATTTGATTGGGGCTATCGATCGGCGCTCGGACGAGGCGCTCGCGCTGACTCCTTCGACGCACGGAGTTGATCTTCGCTTCCGCGCGATCGTCGTTCAGCAACGACAGGAAGTGCGCCGCCTGCAATCGAACCGACTCCTCTGAATCGTCGAGCCGCGCTGCGAGCTTGGCGAACAGCGCCTCCTGCTCGGCCGTGTGCTTACCGGCCTTCCAGTGCTCGGCGAGTGTGAACAAACCCACTCGACCGTGTTTGCGCAGGTCAACTTTGCCATCCGCATAATCGATCACATACGGATCCTCGTTGGGATAAGGTTGCAATGGGAGGTTGTCATCGAGCGGCCGTGTCGCGTCGAGCAGCGTGAGGCGAAAACCGATCGCCAACACTCCGGCCAATCGCGTCGCTGGGTCCGGCGCGTTGGACAGTTCGTCGAGTCGCTCGAGCGTCGCTTTGCGGGCGATGAGAATCGCCGCCGCTTGCCGCAGGTACGTGTCGTCGCTGCGGGCCGGCCCGTCGACGATTGCCGCCGGAACCGGCTTGTCCACGCTGTGCCAGCCATTCACTCCGGCCAGTCGAATCTGTGGGTCGCTATGGCGAACCGCATGCGCTAGCAATCCAGGCAGTTCGTCGCTGTGCGCCAAAAACTCAATCGCGCTGCGGACGGCCTGCAACTTGGCGGCGGCTGCGAACTCGTCCGAGTCGAGCAGCGATTTTACTCCCGAGACGACTCCGTCCACGTCGCGGTCGGGGTCCTCCGCCAGATAGGAGCCGACTTGCCAGAACACTCTGCCCCGCAACGCGCTGGTGGAGTTTTGCTGATTGAGGTTCTGCAGCGTTTGCTTGCGGGTTTCCTTGTCGCGCCGCAGCAGTTCGAGGTGAGCTCGCCGACTGCGCCACGACGATGGGCTGCTGAACTCGACCGCCAGCGTTTCGACAGAAGCCGCGGTAAGGTCCACCGGCTGGAAAGGCAGCGAGTCTGGATCGTCGGCTCGCGTAATCACCACCAGGTCGCTCGCGTAAGTTGGCGATCCTTCGTTATGAGCCATATAGGCGAGCGTCGCGAAGATCCGTCCGCCGCGGCCGACGGCCACACCGACCGGGCGCGTCGTGTCGAAACCCTCGAGCAGAGTGAGCTCCTCAGCCGAGAAACTGGCTCCGCGTTTCTTCAGCGGATAGCGGTTGATCGACCGAGTTCCCCAGCGGGCGACCAACAAGTTATCGCGGTACTTTTCGGGAAGGAACTCTTCGTTGTAATACGATTGGCCGACGGGGACCGCCCGACCCATGTTGGGAACAATCGTCTCGAGCAGATCGGCGCGGTCGGGAGTCATCCGCGCCATCCAGCCGCGCGGCCAGCCGAAGTCGGCGTGGGGAGTCACGTGAATCAACTTGCCCGGAACGTATTCAGTCGGCAGGCCTTCGTGGTCGTTGTCGTTGCAGAACAGATTCCAATGCGCGTCGAAAACCAACCCGCAGCTGTTCCGCGTGCCGCCGGCGACGACTCGCAGGTTGCTGCCGTCGGGCTCGCAGCGAAACACACCGCCGACGCCCGTGTACGGAGTCTTCGTTCCGGCGGGTTGGCTGAACATGGTCCAGTGTCCCCAGTGGTCGGGCCGCTGGAAGTCGCCGTAGAAGACGAGCAGATCGCCCATCGAGATGTACAGATCGCCCTCGGGCCCCCAGGCCAGTCCATGAAACGCCTGGTGGACGTGCCAATCGGGCGGGCCCCAAATGAGTCGTTTGGGCTCGAGGTCTTTACGTTTCGTAACCGCTCCTTCGAAGAGGTAGAGCGCTGAGAGCGTCAGCGCGTAAACATCGTCTCCGCGAATCTCGATGTCGTACACCCAGGAGTGGTTGGGGAATCGATAGAGTTCCCGCCGCGGGCCGTAGCCGCCTTTCTCGTCGGGCTCGTAGACAAACAACGCCTCGCGGCCGCCGACAAACAGCCTGCCTGTCGAGTCGGCTCGCATCGACAGGAACGACTCGTTGGGCGACGAATCGATCTTGACGACCTTGAGAGCCGGATCGGTGACTCGATACTTGGGCTTGGCGTCGTCGGCGGCGAAGCCAATCTGTGTCAGCACCAACAAGTAAAGCAATACGGCGGTCGAACTCGGAAGCAGCCGGGACATGGTCAGACCTGTCAAAGTTGAGTGATCGCGAGAAGCCGAACCGAGAATTATAACGGCGCTGACACGGACATACGAGCGCGTCGGCCGCCGTGTATCGAAGTGAGGCGACTACGAACGGATGTTCAACAGTGACACGTTGCGGCGCGAATAGCTTGTGAAGATTCGTTGCGATCGCTCGACCCCATAGATGTTCAACACGCGCAAAAAAGCCCCCGACTCGATTGTCGAGCCGGGGGCGTGTTGTCGCGACTTTTTCAGAGGTCGATGGCATCAACCTCGCTGACAAATCGCTTGCCGTCATTCTCCAGGAACGACGAAATGACGTTGAACACGGCGTCACTGAAGCCGCCGATGTTCAGGATATCGTCGCGCTCCGGGGCCTGTGTCGACGTGTAGGGCTGGATGTCGATACAGACCAGCTTGGGGTCACTGACGCCGAGTCGCCGCTGGTTCTTGACAAACTCGCGCCACTCGGACATCACCGCTGTGGACCCGAAGCGGCCCTTTCCAATCCAACTCTCGCTGTCGCTGACGAGCACGCAGCCGGCGAACGCCCGCTCGCGATAACTCGAGTTCGCGTCGCAGAGCGGCAGCGCGCAATTCGTGCCGCCGCCACCGTACTTCGCCAATCGCGCCGACAGGCCGAGGATCGTATCCTCAGGATCGACGCGGACGGCGTACGACTTCGTGTCGAACGGAATCACGATGCTATCCGGGTTGCGGCGGAGGATAGCCGCTGCGAACAGCGCAGCGACGTCGACGCACCGCATCGCGCTCGTGGCTCCAGGACCTCGCCAACCGGTTGCCGACATCGACATCGATCCGGACGTGTCCAGACCGATAACGACGGGACCGGGCAACTTCGGCACGTTGCCGCAGGCGATCTCAGCCGCCTTCTGCAGCGCCGACTTGATCTCTTGCGGGATCTCCGCCGACGCGTTCAAGTACGCAGCCAGGAACTGGTACGGGAACTGCCGCGACCGACGAATCGCCTCGGCGTCCGCCAGACGACCGGCCACGTAGCCGACCATTTCGCGATGACTGCGGTCGTTGCCGATGACGTCGTGACGGAGCAACGTGTTGAGGTTCATCCGCAGCGCCTGCGGCCCCATCCGGCGAGCGATCGCCTGCCAGACGAGGGGACTGAGCGCCGAGTCGGCCAGCAGATCCCATCGCGCAGACAGATCGCCGGCGATCAGCGCCTGCGCTTCAGGCGACTCGGTTCGTCGGTACGCGATCAACGACTGCACTTCGGCCGGCAGGTCTGACTCCGAGGCCGGAGCCCACTTGTCGACCGCCTTACCGGTCAGCCATCCGTACAGCGCGCGGCGCGCGTTGTCCGGCGGCGTCGGTCGAGCCAGCCGCAGTACATCGCGGAGGCTCGGATCGTTGCCGATCGACGCCGACATCAGCTTGCCAACCGATGCTTCGTTCAGCCAGCGCTGGAAGGCGCGCTGGAGGCTGGACGACAGGCACGTGCGGCCGAACTGGCCCGATCGAATCATGGCGAATAGGGTCCGCAGGACGCGGCCGTTGTCCACGACTCCGTCAAACACTCGATGCATCAGCTGCGTGTCGCGCATGGACAGAGCCGCCAACAGAGCCGCCGGCATATCCTTCATGTACGCCCGCTGGCGCGAGTAGATCGCCAGCTTGGCGAGAAAGACGTCGTCGTCGATCTTGTCGATCAGCGCGCGAAGCTCGTCGAGCTGAGTTTGGGCGGTCGCGTAGAACGAACTGTTGAGACAACCGGTTGCCGCCAACTGCGCAAGCGCCTGCTTCGGCGTCAGCTTATAGGCGCGACCACCAGCTTCGTTCTTTGTGTCCGCGCGCGGGAGTCTACTCTTGATGCTGGAAAACAGAGTCTTGTTGGCCATCGTGACCTCCGGTAGAAATGATCCGACGAGAGTGTGGACAGATGGCGCTCGATGGCGCTCCCCCGATCATGGCGGAGGCTGTAATCCGTCCTGGCAGTCGGATCGAAAAAAGTGTTCGACGAAGTTCAGGTACAGAGCGAATCCCACTGAGCAGCGCGAACGCTTTTCAGAGGAGCCCGCCCCGTCGTTTTGAAAAGGGACCGGGCAGGAATCGAACCAGCATGACTATGGACTCCACTCCGGCAGTCGAACATGTGTGAATTCCAACGAAGTTCTGTTCAGAGACGCTCAACGGCGGCTCATCCGATTGGCCTACGGCGCCGTGAACTGAATCGAGCGACGCCGGTGGGACTCGAACCCACA
>JASMLW010000458.1 GCA_030748485.1 Pirellulaceae bacterium | reverse complement strand
GTCTCCGATGAGCTTCGTTCGTTGATTCACTTTCAACGGTTGAACTTGCTCCACGCTTTCGGACACCTCGGCCCGTTCGACATCGTCTTCTGCCGCAATGTGGCGATCTACTTCACGCCCGAATCGCGGACCGACTTGTTTGAACGAGTCCGCGGAGTGCTGAGACCTGACGGCTACTTGTTCGTCGGCTCCACCGAGTTGCTCGGCGACCTCGGCCCGGCCTTCAGCCCGCACCACCATTGTCGCGCGACCTTCTACCGTCCCAATCAACCGACTTCCACTTAGACGGCCTGGCGCGGTTCCACCCATTCTTCCCGATGATCGGGCGCGACAAGGCGAAGGCCCCGGTGTTGGGTGACGCCGGGATTATTTGCCTGGCCGATGGGCGCGAGCTAGAGTTTTTTGGCTCAGTTCGGCGGATGAACCGCCAGCGATCGGCCAACTACTCCCCCCTCCCCCAATTGAGGTCCCCATGACTCGGACCGGCAAGATGATTCTCATCGCCGACCACGATCGCGGCCGCGGCGAAATGCTGGCCGCCCAGTGTCGCGATATTGGGCTGACGGTCGAAACGGCGTTCAACGCGGCCGCCGCGCTCACTCAATTCACGTTCGGGCAACCCGACTTGGTTTGTCTCGACGGGCGTCTGAAGTGCGGGAGCGGCGATCTGCTTTGCGAGCGGATTGTCGCCGACTGCTTGCGGACCTCCATTCCGCTGATCGCCATGATGGAGGCGGGCCAGAGCGATGGCCAGTTGCTTGTGGACGACGCCCGCACCTACATCGTCGATGCTCCCAGCGACCCGTGGGACGCTGTCCAAGCGTTGATCCAAGAGCTACTCAACGTCGACGCCCAGTCGAACGGTGTGGAAACGTCGTCGTCGGAAGTCGGCGAACCCTCGTTGGTGGGCGGCTAGTTTGCGTGAGAGTCGCGTCCGGTCGGGGCTAACTCAAAGGCGGTACAGCCTCACAGCGTTGTCGTGCAACAGCTTCTTCTGATCGACCAGTTTGCGCTCGGCAATCACTTCCTTTAAGGCGCGCACCCACTGCGCGTACTCGCCACCGAGCAGGCAGACGGGCCAGTCGCCGCCGAAGACGACTCGATCTGGACCGAACTCGTCGAGGCAGAAGTTGATGATCGGAGCCAAATGCTCAGACGACCACTTGGGCTGCGGCGCACGCGCGACGATGCCCGAGATCTTGCAGATGACGTTGGGCCGTTCGGCGAGCGCGTGAATTCCCCGCTTCCACTCGTCCACTTGATGCCACAACTCGGCTCCGGCCGGGGGCTTCTTCATGAACGATTTGGGGTCGGCGTTGCCGCAATGGTCGACGATCAGCCGCGTGTCTTTGCAGAGATCCGCCAACTTGGCCCCGTCCTTCAACTCCGTTGGCCGCATGCACAGATCGAAACTCCTAGCCAACTCGCCCAGCAGCCGAACCGACTGCACAAATTGCTTTTCCAAACACAGCCCACGCTTTGCATCGGGGACGTGGAGCACCTGCCGCACGCCCTTGAATTGCGGACTCTTCGCAAACTGTTTGATGTAGGCGGCGAAGTCGGGTGAATTGGGCCGCCCGGAAATCACCGCTCCAGCGGTTGGATGGTCGTCGCTCTTCGATAACGCGATGACATGCCTGGCTTCCCGGACTTGGTCCTTGACGGCCACATCCACTTCCATGTAGACCGCCTTGGCCAGATGCAGCCCTTTGGTGGCCTGTAGGTAGTCCTTGGTCACATAACTCTTGCTCAACACATCTGGAGCGCCCGCCAGCCAAGGCGGCTGGAACAGTTTCAGATCCCAGAGGTGTTGATGAGTATCGACGAGAGGGAGGTTCTTGGCGGATTCCTTCGCGGACAAGTCAGCCGCGGTCGAGCAAGCCGCGGCCGTCGCCAAAGTGGCCGCGGAGTTGAGCAAAAATGTTCGTCGGTTGGGCATGTTGTCGGACCATGAGTGGGGCGGTGAGGAAAAACAGATGATTCTCTTATAGGTCAACCAAGCGCGGCTTATTCGCCGGAGGCGATGATTCCTGGTTTCTGCAGGTCCCCCGCCTTCATATTACGGATCCATTTCTCGATCAGTTCCACTGCTTCATCGTGCACGACGTTCGAACCGACGTGCGGCATGCGGCCCAATTCGAGCAGCTTCATCCGATGCAGCGACATTGAGCGGCGCGGGTCGCCGGGCTTGATGATCAGCGACTCGCCGAGTTTGAAGCGGCCCTGTTGGGGTGTCATTTCAGTGGCTCCGGACTCGGCCAGCGGCAGCGCGGCCAACATCTGAAACTCGGCGTTTCCGCCACCCCATTTGCGGTGGCAGTGCGAGCAATTGGCGTGCAGGTAGGAGCGCGCCCGCAGGTTGATGTCGGCTTGGCCATCGTTGTAATCGACCAGCCGCGCGAGTTGTTTTGCGGACGACGGACGCTGCTTGAAGACGCCCAAGTGGGCGAGCGTGTCGATCTGATTCGCGACCACGCCATCGTAGTTGTGGTCTTTGTTCATTTGCAGCGTGGTCACGCCGAGCGCGTATTTGGCGGCCATCGTATGGCACAGCGTGCACTCAGCGCGACTCGGGAAACGCCAGGTCTGTCGCCGAACTCCGTTCGCCGCTTGGGGGTCCTTGACCGTAAAAACTCGGTCTAGCCCATCCTTGCCGAGCAATTCGGCGTCCGTCTGCTCATCGTTCCAGACGTACGTGTAGCCGCGCCAGAATTGAGCGCCGATGGAGTCCGAACCGGGCATCAGCTTATGGTGCAGAATGCGAGTTTCGAGTCGGCGTCGGGACGCCGGATTACCCACCTCCGTCTCCAGGAAAAACGTCTTTACCAACACAGCGTTGTCTGGGAATCTCCAACCGGCTTGCGCGCCGGGAGCCGGCTGTGGATAGACGACCGACTCGAATTCGATCTGCGATTCTCCCGGCAAGGCGATGAATCGTTCCTTTGTCGCGCCGTCGGACCACAGCGCCGCATTCACCGAATAGGGAATCAAACCTCGTTCGGGCGCAAGCGTTCTC
The DNA here is from genome assembly GCA_030748485.1 of Pirellulaceae bacterium. Taxonomy (GTDB): domain Bacteria; phylum Planctomycetota; class Planctomycetia; order Pirellulales; family Pirellulaceae; genus JASMLW01. Next base: position 6,318 of record JASMLW010000458.1, on the reverse strand, counting down.
GTGTCGCGAAACAACCCGGTTTCACTCAGCTTGCGAGGGAAGTTGTGCGGTACAACCGGCGGGGCCTTGACCAGCCAGTGGATCTGGCCGCCGACGTAGTCGAGCAGATAAACTTCACCCTCGTCGTCCGGTCCAAACGCGACAATTCTCATTTGCGTGTCGGCTAACTGACGATCATCTGTCACCTTGCCGTCGCGATAGCGCAGGCCGCGGATCTGCCCCGTGTCGTAGTCGGCGTAGAGATAGTGGTCTTGCAAATCAGGCGTGCGACTGCTGCTGTAGAAGTAGCCACCCGTAATCGAACGGAAGTCCGAGTGCGGGTGCTCCAGCACCGGTTCCTCAAACGGCGTCGGTCCCATCGGCCGCGCCGGGCGAAACGGGTGCGCGCCCTCGCGAATACTCCATCCGTAGTTGCCGCCGCGTTTCACGACGTAGAGCATTTCCCACAGGTCCTGACCAACCTCGCCGACCCACAGGCGGCCCGCCGAGTCGAAACTGAACTTCCACGGCTGTCTTAGGCCGTACGCCCAAATCTCACCGCGGGCTCCCTCCCGGTCGACGAACGGATTGTCCTTCGGAATGCCGTAGGCCAGTCCATCGTCTTGACGATCGACATCGATTCGCAGCATGGCGGCGAGTAAGTCGGACAGGTCTTGCCCCGTCTTCAGTTGGTCGGCGATGCCACTGCCGTCGCCGACGCCGATGTACAAAAGTTTGTCGGGGCCAAATCGCAAGCAACCGCCCCGGTGTCCGTCGGCGGGCCACTCGATAATCAATCGTTCGGTGCTGGGATCGACGACATGCTTGGCTGGATCGGGAGCCGTCAGTCGAATGACCTGGATGCGCCCGCCGCCTTCCGGATTCGCCCGCTCTGTGGAAAGAAACACATGACCGTTCTCCTGGTAGCGCGGGTGCAGCGCGACTCCGTACACAGTCCGCTTCACATCGACGAGCAATTTACTCAAAGCCTGCCGCCGATTGGCGGAGAACGTAAACACTTTGCCGCCGCGCTGCGCCACGACCAAGCGGTTCTCGCCGGGAACCTGTGTCATCGCCAGTGGTTCGTAGAACTTGAGTTGGGGAAAAGCGGGGACCGTGATGTAGGGTAGCGGCGGATCCGGAGTTCCGCGAACTCGAGACTTGCTCCACAGCGCGCGTTCGGCAATCCCAGTCGGCTTGCGAACCGGTTCCCGCCCACGCGCTAAATCGGAACTGACGATCGAGAGCGACAAACCCAAACTGGCGACCAATAGACAAATACGCATCGCATGTCTCCTGAACAATCCCCGTGCAACTCGACGCTGCTGTGACGTGAGCTTGCCATTTTGGGTCACCGTCGGCGCGGTATTCAACTACTTGTTGGGCGAATTGTCCGGCAAAAACCCGCTGCGGCGGACATTCTCGGTCGACAACTGGTCGTTCCGCGGATCGTCCAAGGCGAGCAGCAAGCGAAGATCGCTCGGCAGTTTCGCTTGGACTTCTCGGCGAATCATGCCGCGCTGGTATTGTTGTTGCGGCTTGTCGCGACGGCAGTAAAAGACGTGTATCGCCGTCCGGTGCTCGTCCGAGCGATTCTCAACTGCGCCGTGCCAGAGGTGGGCGTTCATGACAAGTACGTCGCCGGCCCGGCCCGTCAACAGTGTCTCGTCGGGATGAGATTCGAGAGGGTCGTCCATTTGATCTTGCGGCAGCTTTCCCGAGCGATGCGATCCGGGGACAGCGCGAATGGCTCCGTTCTCGGTTGTGAAGTCCGTCAGCAGCCAGACCGTATTACAAACCCAATAGCCGCGCTCGTCCGCCACCGCGCCCATGTCGGCGTGCAGCGGTTGACGGATTGAGCAGCCCGGCGGGACCGACCTCGCGTTATTACTGCTCAACTTGAAATCGTCGCCCAGCACGTGTGCGGCTAGCGGCTCGATCATCGAGTGCAGCAGCAGAGAGTGGAAGACGTCGCCCTTGTCGACCAGGTTCGCCAAACGCCGGCAGCCCGCTTCCTGGCGAAACTCCGACCCCGCCCGATCTCCCTCCTCCGCAAACAACTGTTCGACACGCTCGCGCAAACGCGGCAACTGATCGACGAACAGGCCATTGAGTTTTGTATAGCCGACTTTGTCGAGTTCGCTCAGGTGCGATTGCGGATCGAACTTCATGCGAGGCGCTCACCGATGGACGGGTTTATGCGAAGCTTGCTCGTAAAGCTGTTTCCAATCGTCGCCGCCGTCGTCTTCGATGCGCACTAGATGCACGCCGGGAGTAAACGCCGGCAACACGCCGCGTTTGAATTCGTCCCACAATTGTTGCGCATGCGTGAAATAGGACTTGGCGCCGCTGGGCCATTGAAGTTCGAGCAACAGGCCCGGATAGGGATAGGGCTTCTCTTGACGATCGACTCGATATTCTTCCACGACGTCCCAGTTGATCGTCACGCCGATGCCTGGGCGATCGGGCACTTCCGCCATGCCGTTGCGGACCACGTACGGCTCTTCAACGAACTGCTCGCGGTACATGTGATTGCAGTGAATAGCGGGCCACAGCGCGTGGCTGAGCACGGCTTGCACATGCAACCCAAAAAAACCGATCAGATTGCTGCCGACCCACTGCAGCCAAAATGGTTTGTTGAATTCGGCGCAGATCGCCCCTTTTTGCGTGGCGTTGGTGACGCCGCCCTCCATCACGAAGCCGTCACAGATTTCCTCCTTGATCTGCGTGCTGAGCTGCGGACGACCCATGTGCTGGGCGATCGGCACGGAGAGATGGCGTCGCAGTTGCTGATTCCCTTCGACATCCTCCTGCAGGATGGGGCTCTCCCAAATGGCGATCTGCGAGTATTTCTCCAGCGACTTGCAGAGCGGTTTGGCGACCGTCGGGTCGAGCCCAAAGTCGTTGAAGTCGAGGTCGATCTTCAAGTAGTCCGGCGTCGCGGCCGTCAGTCGTTCAGCTTGATCGTGCAAGTCGAACCACGGTCGAGCCTTGGTTTTGAAAGTCGTGTAGCCGTTCTCCACAGCCTCTTGGCATTCCAGGATCCAATCCTCGACGGGCATGTCGATAGCCCACCAGCCCGTGTGGCATTGCTCGCGAACTTTGTTCCCCAGCAACGACCAGACAGGCGCATCGAGTAATTTGCCGGCGGCGTCGAAGCACGCCATCTGCAAGCCGGCTCCGAGCGTATCGTCCCACATTACTTCCGCGACGTTTTGCCCGCGGGCTCGTTCGACGGCTTCGTCGGTGACGTCGCCCCACGTGTAGTACGGCATGGTTTCGCCCACGCCTTCGTGGCCCGTGTCGAGCTTGACGCGACAGATCTCGAACAGCGACCAATGTGGAATCTCCCGCACCATGTTGCGGAACGGAACTTCTTTCAGCGGGAAGTCGATCCAGATGCGTTCAATGTCGACGATGCGAGCCATGGTTACCTCGATTGAATTGTCCGCGTCGCCAGGGCGACGGTCGATTGCGGCCGTTGGGTTAGGGCGCTTTCGCAGGCGGCTTGCATCGTAATGGCCGCTTCTCGATGATGAAAGCCATGAGCACGCGCATCGAGAGAATCCGTTGTATCCGCACTGCCCCCGCCGGGATTCGGTTGGTTGCGGTGAGAATCGAAACGAATCAGCCGGGTCTTTACGGACTGGGCTGCGCCACATTCACGCAACGGCCGTTGGCGGTCGTCGAGGCGGTTGAGCAGTATCTCGACCCCTTCTTGCGCGGCCGCGACGTCTCTGAGATCGAAGACATTTTTCGCGCATCGTTGATGAGTTCCTATTGGCGCAATGGACCGGTGCTGTTCAACGCCATGTCGGGAGTGGACATGGCCTTGTGGGACATCAAGGGAAAATGCGCATCGATGCCCGTCTACGATCTAGTCGGCGGCAAGTGCCGCATGTCGGCTCCCGTCTACATCCACACCACGGGAGCCGAGATCGACGACGTGATCGAAGCCGCGCGGCGCGAGATGGACGACGGCTTCCGCCACATTCGCATGCAAGTTGAGGTTCCGGGCCAAGCCACCTATGGGACCGAGAGCGATCTGCACACTCACCAAAACGTCGACAGCCCCACCTCGCCGCAAAACGTGTTCGAGCCCAATGACTACGCGCGGCGGGCGTGCGCGCTGTTCGAGCGGGCGCGGGCTGAACTGGGCGATGAAGTCGAGTTGCTGCACGATGTGCACGAACGCGTGCCCTGCTCGCTGGCGATTCAACTGGCTAAGGACCTCGAACCGTATCGGCTGTTCTTCCTCGAAGACGCCTTGCCTCCAGAGGATATCGAGCACTTTCGTTGGCTGCGGCGGCACTCGCACATTCCGCTGGCGATGGGCGAGTTGTTCAACAATCCAAATGAGTTCACGCCGCTGATCAAAGAGCGGTTGATCGATTTCATTCGAATCCACATTTCGCAGATTGGCGGTTTCACTCCGGCGTTGAAGGTCGCCCATTTCTGCGAGTTCTTCGGTGTCCGCACCGCCTGGCACGGACCGGGCGATCTGACGCCGATCGGTTTCGCGGCGAACCTGGCGCTCGACCTGGCCTGCCCCAACTTCGGCATTCAGGAGATGTCGCGTTTTAACCGAGCGACGGAGGACGTCTTCCCCGGTTGTCCGGAAGTCCGCGACGGCTGCCTCTGGCCGAACGGCCGACCCGGTTGGGGCGTTGATTTGGACGAGGAGTTGGCGGCCAAGTTTCCCTTCCCGGATCATCCTTTCAACGGCGCCTGGCCAGCCATTCGTCGCCGCGACGGGAGCGTGCTGCCGCCGTAGGGCGGCGCGTTCGTCGGCCGCTAGTCCGTCGCCTTTGATGTTTCGCCCCGGTCGAGCGAATCGGTGGCGTCGATCAACAGCCAGCAGACAGCGCAGACGATGTACATCGTGGCGACGACGACGAACAGTGGCGTGAAGTTCGTCACTTTCGCGGCGCCGACGCCGGTGGTGTTGAGGTCGAGTATCTTTCCGAACAGGACCGGGCAGATCAGGCCGCCGACCGTTCCGGCCGTGTTGAGCATTCCGAAGATCGTCGCCGAGTAGCGTCCGCCCATGTCGGTGCACGTTCCCCAAACGGTCGGCTGGCTCCAGTCGGAAAAGAACTTGACGGCGAACAGGGCGACTCCAGCTCCGACGCTCGAGTCTCGTGTGATGACCACGAACATCAGCGCGCAGGCGAGCGCTTTGCCAGTGAACCCCACGATTCTTCGTCCCGCCTTGCGGCTTCCGGTGAGGCGAATCAAGAAGTCATTGCAGTAGCCGCCAAACAGGCCGCCGAAGGCTCCGCCCCACAGAGGCAGGCTGATCAGCAATCCTCCCGTCGCCAGCTCGACTCCTTTGGCCTCCAAGAAGTACTTGCCAATCCAGACGCTGTAGAGATTGTCGGCTCCGGCGTTGAGCGTCTGCTGAAAGAGGAATAGCAAGAAGCTGCGGTTCTTCATCGCTTGGCGGAAAGGCAGCACGACCCGCTCGGCGGTCGCGTCGGTTTGCTTGGCCGAGCCGCGAATGAGGGCTACTTCGGCTTCGTTGACGCGCGGATCCGTCGCCGGGTCGTTGCGGAAGAAGAACAGAAACAGCACGCCGAACACGACTCCCATCAGCGACATGACAATCAGCGCCGACTGCCAGGAGAATTTAAAAAATCCCATCAAGATCGTGGCCATGATGATCGGCGACATCGCGCCGCCACCGCGTCCAAAGAACGTGGCGACGAGGCCTTGAACGGTCGTCCGCGACTTTTTGGGAAACCATCGCTCGGTCACCTTGGTCAGGTTCGGGTAGCCGCCCGCCTGCGCGGCGCCGAAGCCAAACATCACGCTACACAGCCCCGGGTAGTTTCCCGTCCTGCCCAGAAACATCAGTCCGAGCGACCAGGCGACAATGATCACGCCGAGGAACACGTGGGGACCGAAGAAATCGCTGAGCATTCCGCTGGGAATCTGACCAAAGCCATAGCTGGCGCTGAAGCACGTGTGGATGGCTCCTACCGCCGTGCTCGAGAATCCGTACTCTTGCTCGAGTTTGGGTCCGACAATGTTCCAGGTGTAGCGATGCAGGTAGAGGAAGAACGAAGTGAAGCAAGCGAGCAACAGAATCACGTAGCGGATCGACGTCGGGCGTTCGGCGAGGGGTAGCTTCGTCATGGAGCAGCCGCGCAGGATGTCCGCAAGGGGTGATACTCAGCGTCAAAAGTTCCGCATACTATAGCAACCGCCGCGGCCAACCGCCCGTTCGCCGGTCCGCGGCCGACGCTGTCTCAGGAGAAACCTCCGGTGAAGATTACTGATGTGCGGCCCGTGATCGTCGGCGACGTGCGCAATTTCCTGTTCGTTGTCGTCGAGACG
>JASMLW010000457.1 GCA_030748485.1 Pirellulaceae bacterium | reverse complement strand
GACTCGCTCGAGCTCTTCGCGGTCGAAAACGGGATTGTGATCGGAGCGGCGTTTCCACTGGGCGGCTCGTTTGACATCGTCACCGATCTCTTGCGCGTTCAGATTACTGCGCTTCTCACGAATCTCCGCGAGATCGAGGTTCATTTCGAGCAGCATTTTCTGAGTGATGACGGCCGGCAGAAAACGATTCAGCGTCTGCTCGGTGCATCCGTACGGGTACTCAATCAGGTAGGGCAGGGCGTCGACCATCGCGCCGGCCAGAGTTGGCGAATAGCGAACTTCAAGCAAACTCTCCTCGACGCGCCGCTGGGCGGGCACTTCGACAGTCACCTTCGCGCTGTCGTCATCGGGACGAACCGTGCCGGCCCAGGCTTCCATCTTGAGCATGCCGTGGACGTACGACGGGAACTTCATCTCCATCGCGTCCGATTCTTCGTCCGTCTTGGCGAGCATCCGCACGACGGCTTCGCCTTCTCCGGTGACTCGCACGCGCCAGTTGACGCGAGTCTCACCATCGGCCGGAATGGAGACGGTTTGAATGGCGTCGCCCACGATCGTCAACGGGCTCTGGTCGACCTGCAAGGCGACTTCGGCGATCTTCTCCTTCGGCAGGTAGTTGTGCACGACGGCGGACAGTACGACTTCATCCTTCTCAACGAAGAACCGGGGCGCTTGCAGTCGCAACAGGAAGTTCTTGCGCGTGATCACTTCGGCCTCGCCGGCTCCGACGCGCGTCCCGTGGCCCATCCCCCAAACTTTCACCTTCCAGGTTGTCAAGGACTCCGGCATCTCAAGTGAAACTTCGGCGATCCCCTGATCGTTGGTTGTCAGAGCGGCTGTCCACAGCGCGGTGTCAGCGAAGTTCTTTCGCACTGTCGGTTCGACAAAGCCGCCGCCGGCAGCGGCCTGTCCGGAGTCCTTGTCGGACGCATCGGCGGCGAATCCACCGCCAACCGCCTCGTCGGCGATGGCCAGTGACGCGGTTTCCGCTACGGCGCCGCCCGGAGCCGACTTCGCCGCCATCATCTTGTTGGCTCTGCCTCTACCGGCTCCCCGCTGAAGTTCCGCGCGTCCTTCCTGTTCGACCAGCAGGTGGCCGAAGGCGCCGAGCGTTTGCATTTGAGGTTCGTTTGACTTTTGGATATGCGAACCCCGCTGCGACAGGTTGTGCATCGCGTTGGGATGGTGCCGACGTCGCCACTTCCAGAAGAACTCCTTGATATCCGAGATGTTCGTGCCGCCGGAAATGTACTCAACCGCTTTGTCGTAGACCGTCACGACGGTCGAACCGACAAAGTTCTCACCGGTGTGGTCGGTCAGGTGAAGTTTGACTTTGGCCGGCGCGCCGGGGCGGTATTCCTGCGCGTCCGGTAACACCTCCACATTCAAGACGCGGGATTCCGGCGGTACGACAATCTCCTTCACGTCGGTGTGCACTTTTCCGCCGGACACGGTGACTGCCTCGACAAAGAAGTTCGGCATATCCCGCTTGACGACCGCCACCTCGACGATCGACGACTGGCCTTTCACTTGAACGATCTGCGGCGGCAGATAGACGCCGTTCGCCGGTCGCACAAAGAGCATCACCGTACTGTTGGCCCGGTCGGTGTTGACTTGCAGTCGGACAACTTCTCCAGGCGCGTACTCTTGCTTCTCGGGAATGAGCTCAATGTCTTGGAAGCGGAATTCCTTGCCGTCATCGCCTTCGCCGACCACTTGAAAGATGTAGCCGCCTTCAACCGTATGTCCGGCGTCGTCGGTCAATTCACACGACAGTCGAAACTGTCCGGCTCGCGTCGCTTTGATCTGCAGTTCGGCGACGCCTTCCTCGTTCGAGGCGATGTCCCATTTCCCGACTTCCGTCTCTTTGGGTTGTCGCTCGTCGTCGTACTCGATACTCAACAATCGCACGACGCCCTGGCCCTTGACGGGCTTCTTGTCCAGCGTGAACGCTTGGAAATTAGCCCGCACGGTCTCGCCTTGGCGGTAGTAGCCGCGGTGGACCCACGAATAGATGCGGAACGGCTTCCGCGCCGCCAGGACTTCGCCCGAACCGACGATCGTGCGGCGGGAGGCGTCGCGAACTTCGGCGGTCACCGTGTAGCGATGGTCTTTGTCGCCGTGCAGCGCCTGGGCGACGGATGTGTCGATGACAAACTCAATTTCGCCCTCAGGCCCGATCGGGCGTTCGATCTCCAAAACTACTTCGGGAGGATTCTGCGGCCATTGACCCCACCAGAACGGGAACGGCCGTCGGCAGCCAACCCATTTTTCCCAACCCGGGTACCAGGGGTAGTCGTAGGCGTACCACCAATAGCCGGGACCGAAACACCAGTCCCAAGGGCCGTAGGGATACCATTGGGCCGTGTGCTCGTGACGCATGACTTTGATCTTGGCGGTCGCGTTGGTCACCGGCGCGCCAAAGTAGTACCGCGCGTTGACGCGAGCTTCGATCTTCTCACCCAGCATGACCGGCTTCTCGGGCGACTCAATCGTCACCTCAAACTCGGGCTTCTTGTACTCCTCAATTCGGAACGTCGTCGTCATCCCGACGGCGACGAGCCGCACGGAGTAAACGCCCAACGTGGCGTCTCCAGGAACGTCAAACTCGCCGTCGACGCCGCCGTAGGCATCCGTCTTGAGCGTCTTCTTGTAGACCGACTTGCCCTTCGGATCGAGGATCTCGATCTGCTGGTTCTGATTGGCGAACGACGACCCTTCCTGGTCGTACTTGGCGTGCCGCAGCCACCCCTTGAATTTCACCTTCTGTTCGGGCCGATAGACCGGACGATCGGTGATGATGAATCCCTTCGCCTGGTTGTACTCCTGGTCGTAGTAGTTCTGCACCCACACGCCGTGAAAGCCGAGATAGGCGAAGCGGCCCTGCTTCGTTCGCGCCACGACCATCCATTGATAGGCGGTCCGCTCTTTGTCGCTCTCCAACATCACTCGACCGAGGTGATCTGTTTTCCTCGCGAAATTGGTCGAGTCGACTTGCTGCTTCGCGTTGCCGACCCGGCGAACTCGATAGCCGAAGAATTCCATGTTGGCGTCGGCGATCGGTTTGCCGTTGGACGCATCCGCCACGAAGTAGAGGTTCTTCTTGTGGAGTGGTTTGCGAACGATCGCCGTGTCGTTGAGCCACAAGACGGCGCGACTCGTGTTGCCGTCGCGCATCTTGGCGGTCACCAGATAGGCGCCGCTGTCTTCAAGCGGCGTCGTCACGGTGCGGCGGCGATCCCAATGCACGTCGGCCGGATCCAGCTTCACTCGCCACTGCGCTGTTCGCTCTTTGACATATTTCGCCTGATTGCCGTTGATCAGTTGCCAACCGATATTCTGCAACTGCACTTTCGACCAATCGAACCGCTGCGGGCTCGACTTCAGATAAGTCTTGATGTCGGCGAGCAGTTGGGCGATGTCGATTCGCTGCGCCTCGAAATCAACCCGATTGCCGTTGCGGAATCGGTACTCGATCGTCGCACCCTTGCCGGCGGGCTGCCCCAACACGGGCTCGAGCTGCCCCCACGGCTTGACGATCTGGTCGAGCCGCTGCTTCTTCCAGTTCGAGTTCCCGAACTTCTTGATGCTCGCGCGCCACTGATCCGCGGCGCGATCGAACTGACGCCGGTTCGTGTAGACCTCGGCCAGCCGGTTGACGGCCGTCTCAGCGAATCCCTTGCCGCCGGCGAGCTTCTTGAGGATCGCTACGTGGTTGTGCTCCTCCGGCAATTCCAACCGCTGGATGCCGGTGGCCAGACGACAAATCGTCTCGTCATCCGTCAGCGTGTGAAGCTGGTAAATGTTCGAACGTCGATCTCGCTCGTCTTCGCCATCGGGCTCGAGCATCCACGGCTGAAAGAAGCGTTGCATCGAGTGCACGCCGAACTGGTTGTACAGGAAGTCCGCCCGTAGCCACTCAGCTTGGTCCGCGGCGGACGGCTTGTGCTCAACGGCCTGCGCGAGCGCCCAACGCCAACGCTCGCCGTCCGTCTTCGCGGCGGCCCAATCATCTGGAATCTCGAAAAATACAGGTTGGCCTTCCTCGTCGACGGGCGCGTGGCTGTCGGCGCGAAAACGCGGATACCCTTTGACCGGGTCCGGTAGCTGCTCCAGGTCGGTAAGCAGCTGCAGTCGCCAGGATTCCCGGGATCCATAGAAGTCGCGAAAACTGCGGGCAAGCTGCAGGTAGAAGCCGCTGATCTGGTCGGCGTTCTCGGTCTTGAGAACCAGTTTTTCGGCCGTCATCAGCAGCTGCAGTGCGCGCACCCGGTCGCGGTCAATCGTCTCGACGGGGACGCCTTGCCGCCGCCGGCCGTAGCCGCGCTGAAACTCGCCCGCCACCAATTGTCCCTGATGGGGTATCGACCGGTACGACGTCGCCACGGCCTGCAATACCTGCCAGTGTTCGGGGTGAGCCTTCACGGTTGATTCGAGCAACTCGTCGATTTGCTCGAGCTTGCCGAGATTCTGCAGCGACTGCACCGACCGAGAAACGATGTGCTGCGCGTTTTGACCGAGATCGTCTTTGTGGAGACAGATCGTGCGGTAGTCGGTCAGCGCCTCCTTGTAGTTGCCATCGCTAAACTTCTTGTCCGCCTGGCGGCGCAGTTCGCTCGGATTGATCTGCTGCGAACGCAGCAATCCGGCAATAGCCAGCAAGGTGATCGCGGTGATCGTGAAATGGCGCTTCCGCAACATGATTTCGCCTTTGGTCTGAGAGAGGCTGACGTCTGACGCCAGGAGGTTGAATTCGAGTCGCTCATCAATGTAGCGTCACTCGATGAGCAGTCATCAATATAAGGGGATGACGTCGGCTGCAGAACAGAAATCAACGTCAATAGTCAGACGACGACCTGGGGGGCAACGTTTCGAGGTCCGCCGAAATTTGCGGCCAGCGACCGAATTGGGGAATCAAATCGACGTCTCGACGCGTCTTTTGATTGAGAGGGCGGGCGATTCGCCTTGTCCGCCCACGACCCGCTTTTACAATGAACAGACAATTCGGCCTTTCTCCCCCACCTTTAACCACTTGGCTCGGAGTCGCTGTGACCTTCAATCCCTATCACGAATGGCTCGGATTGGATGCATCGATAACTCAGCCGAGTTGCTACCAGCTCGTGGGCGTCGAGGACTTTTGTGCCGATGAGGAACAATTGCGTATGGCCGTCGATCGGGCTGCAGCCACGGTGCGCTCGCAACGACCGGGCGAACACGCTCAACAATGGGCTCAATTGCTGGACGAAATCACCGCCGCCAAGGCGACCCTGACGGACGCCGCGGCCAGGGCGAGTTACGACGAGAAGCTCCGCTCAAGCGGCTCCGGCGGTCCAGCTGCGGCACGGGCGGACGCGCCGAGTCAACCGGCCCCCATCGACCACACCGAGCCAACACCCGTCCCGACCGTCTCGGCGCCGATTCAAACGACGGACCCCGACCACATCGAGATGATGGTCGAGACCCAGAGTCCCGATGTGGATGAGATGGTCAACAAGTACCCGCCGGGGATGTTCTCACCAAGCAGCTCGCCTGCACCAATCTCACCGGAATCGACGAGTTCGGCCACGTCACCCAGCGCTTCGGCAACCACACCGCCAAGCCGGATGGCTCCTTCGAATCCGGCCCCGGTGGCGCCGTCCGCCGCTGGTTTTCCACCGACGACACCCGGTGCCGCCCCCGTCGATCCAAATCAACCGCCGAGCACCGCGATGGGCCAGAGCGCTCCCACTGCGGCTTCGCCGACGCCGCCGGGCTCGGCGCCTGTCTCGCCCATCGCGCAACCGGCGACGAGACTCGAAGCGCAACCGGCGATGCCTCCCGAAATGGCTCAGCCCGGCCAGCCGCAAACCGGCGTGCCGCTCGGCGACCCGCTGGCTCCCGTTCCCACCCAACCGGCCACTCCCGCCGTTCCCACCAGCGGCCCGGCGGCTGCGCCCTATTCGCCCGCTTCCAACTACGGGTCGCCCGGAGCCACACCTGTGGCTGCCGTCGGTGTGCCTCAAGCGGTCCCCGTCGGTCAGCCGAGCGCGATGCAAGCGACACCGGTCGCAGCTGCGGCAGCAGTCACAACGCCGGTCGCCGCGGCCGCGGGCGGCGAAGTCGCGGTCGGAAAGGCAAAGTCCGCCAAGGAGATGGTCGTTGAGCGGCGAAGCCGCGGGCGCCTCGTTGCTTTGTCGGTGATCGTCGGCCTGTTGCTGATCGGCTCCATCGTCGGGGCGCTCTATTGGGGCGTCACGCGCGACAAACAGACGGCTGAAGGCGACCCCGACTCGGGCGGTCCAGTCGCCGTTCCCAACGAACCGTCAACCCCGCCCAAACGAATCGACGCGGCCAACGACGGCAACGGAACGACGGGGCAGTCGAACGCAGCTCCCCCGACGAGCCCCGACGCACCGACAACTCCGTCAACAGCAGGCTCCTCCTCCTCGCCGGCGGGCGGATCGAAAACCTCAACCGTTCCGGGTGGAGTTCCCGAATCCCCAAAGACGCCCAGCACTCCGAAGAATCCCTCCTCGCCCGACACGGCAACTCCCGACACAACTGGCTCACCGGACACACCGACTCCCGGCGCTCCGACTCCCGGCACACCGACTCCCGGCACACCTGGCTCGCCCGACACACCGACGCCTGACAAGCCGCCAACGCCCCCGACAGCTGGTGAGTTGGCGACGCTAGCCACAGCGTTGAAGACAGCCAGTGCGGCCTTCGGCGAGGGCTCGTTTGCCGACGGGGCGAAGCAGATCACCTTGGCTCGCAACGCCGCCAAGTTGGACAAGCACAAGGAAATGGTTGAGCGGCTGAACGACGTGGGTGGCTACGTGAAGGACTTCCACAAGGCGCTGCGAGACGGAGCGGCCAGTTTCGAGAGCGGAGCGGTCTTTCGGGTTGGCGAGAGCACGGAAGTCGCGGTCGTGGAACGCGGTTTTGAGCACATCGTCCTCCGCGTCGCCGGAACGAATCGTCGGTATTTGTTTAACGACATGCCGCCGGGGCTGGCCGTGGCGATCGCCGACCGTTCGCTCGATCAAGGGGCGCCTTCATCCAAAGTGCTCAAGGGGGCCTACGTGTTGGTGCACAAGCGGCGGAAAGACAGCGATCTGGTGAAAGCTCGCAATTGGTGGAAGGACGCGGCGGCCGACGGAGCCAAACTCGGCGACCTCATCAAAGTCTTTGACGACAACTACGACAAGCTGAAGCCGCGTTAGGTCGCCCGCGTCGCCTTGCATCAAGGCCGCTGCATCAAAGCCGCTACTGTTTGGTCATCAACCAGGCGATCACGTCGGCCAATTGCTGTTCCGTCAGCGCCATGTCCAATCCGCGCGGCATGATCGAAACGGTCGACTGTTGCAGGACCTCGATGTCGTCGCGACGCAGCGTCAGCGGATCGCCGACTTGTTGCTGCAACACAATCTCCGTGTCGGTCTCGCGGGTGATCACGCCCGCCAAAACTCGACCATCCCCCGTCTGCACCGAGTAAGGTTCGTAGCCCCGGACCAGACTGGAAGAGGGAAAGACAATCGATTCGAGCAGATCTCGCGGGGATCGATTGCGGCCGATGGTCGACAATTCGGGACCGCTTCGCCCACCGCGCTCGCCAACTCGATGGCAGACGGCGCACTTGGATTTCTCTTGGTGGAAAATCTGCTCACCGCGAACGGGATCGCCAGTTTGCAGCAGGGGGAGTAAGCGATCGAGCTTGGCCAAGCGTTCGTCGTCTTGAGCTTTCAGCTTCTCCAGCAGGCGATTCGCCCGCTCCCGCGCCTTGTCCGGGTAGCGTTTGATCACGTCTGAAAACTCGTGCGTCGGCAACGACAAAAACGCCGGGGTTTGCTCCAAGTTATGCAAAAACGCGGCGGTCACACCGGCGTCTCGACTGCGTCCGTATGCGCGGAGAAGGTCTCGCAATTGCAACGGACCCGCAGTCGGCAATCGGCTCGCCAACTCAACCAGCTGGTCATTCGACAAGGCGGCGCCGCCGAGCAGCTGCGCGGCTTCGGCGGCCTCGCGGGCGTCCCCGGTCGCGAGCAGTCCGACCGTCAGTTGAAAGGCGTCGTCCGTGGGGCGACCGCTTCGCGCAATCGCCCGCAGAGCGGCGACCCTCAGCAGTCCGGGCCGGGCGCCGTCGCCGGCGATCCGTCTCAGATCGTCGTCGAACTGCTTGGTTTTCATTCGCGCCACCGCCGCCACCGCCACCCGCAATCGATCCGTCGATTCGCTCCGCAGCGCAGCGCTGAGCGGTTGGCTCCACGATGCGTGCGGCGCCGCATTGCTCACTTTCGCCAATGCGTCGAGCACCGTCGTCTCGGCGGCTCCACCCACCGAAAGTTGCCGGCCGACTTCGCCGCGAACGCTGTCATCGGCAATGAAGGCAACGATCAGTTGGGCCGCATCGGGGTGCGACGTCGAATCACCAGCGGCCAACCAGTTTTGTATCGCCCGCGCCGCCAGCTCGCTCCATTCGGGATGCTTCACGAGGATTCCCAAGGCGGTCTGGCGGAGTCGAACGTCTTCCGACCTGATGGCGCGAGCAACATCGGCGGGCTTCAACTGTCGCCCATCGATTTGATCGACGGCAATCAACGCACCGCGTCGCACGGCCGGCGCCCGGTTCGTTAGCCCTACCTGCAGAGCCGCTATGTCGCCGATCTCGATCGCGGCGTAAATCAACGCGTGTTCCTCGGCGCGGTCGACAGCTCCCTCTAACGCCGCCAGGATCACTGGCACGCTGCGAACGTCGCCGTACCGGCCGAGCGCTTTCGCCGCTTCGCGGCGGACTTGCGGTTCCCCTGTTTTCAAGACGGCCTCCAAACGCCCGCGATCGGCCGTCCGCGGATAGGTCGCCATGACTCGGCAGGCGGCCTGCTTTACGCTCGGATTGAAGTCGGCCAGCGCCGGCGTCAACGCGGCGCGGATCGCCGAAAACTCGGGCGACTTGGCCGATAGGTCGCGCGGCTGGCGACCGGCCATTTGCGACAAGGCCCAAACCGCTCCGAGACGGTGCCGGACGTCGCGCCGTCTCAACGCAGTCATCAACACCGACGTAAACGCAACGCCTTGTCGCCCACAAGCCTCGATCGCCCGCGCGCGGACCTCGTGGCGAGTGTCGTTTAAGAGTGCGATCAGTCGCCCCTGGGAAAGCGCATCCCAGGCGATCTGTTTACCGAGCGGATCGATCTGCGCCGTCATGCCGCGCCGACGCACGCGATAGATCCCGCCGAGTACGTCCGGCTTAGACAATTGCGATGTCGGGCAGCCTCGGTAGAACCAGCCACCGGTATCGACAATCAACAGGCTGCCGTCGGCGTCTTCCAGAACATCCGTCGGATGAAAGTCTCGGTTCGCTGACGACACGAACTCGCGCTCGGTCACCGCGTACGTCGACCCGCTTCGTTGCAGCGCCAGCCTGACGACGCGGCCACTGTTAAACATGGCCGCAAACATATTGTTCTGGAACTGATGATCGAGAACGCCGCTGCGGTAGCGAGTCACGCCGGAAATCGCCACGTGGCCGAAGCGGTGGATCGGTCCGAGCAGACCGCCCGTGTGGCGAAATTCACCGAGCACGCGCTCACTGTGCGGATAGGCGCCGCCGTGCTGCCAATGGACGAGGCAATCGACCCGGGGACGCGTGTACATGATGTTGACCGTGCCGATGACGTCGCCCTCGTCCGTGAAATCGATTTCCACCGGATTGTCCATGCCGCCGCCACAATGGATACGCACATCCGAACCGTCCGGCAGACAACTGAAAATGTATGAGCCGGCCAGTTTGCTGGTGATCTTCCCTTGCTCGTCGCGGAATTCGTGACCGTGGCGGCCGTCGCACCAGTAGATTCGGCCATCGGGCCCGGCGAAACAGCCGTGCACGCTCGCCGCGTTTCCGGTGTACCCAAACTTGTCAACAATCACTTCCCGCTTGTCGGCGACTCGATCTCCATCCGTATCCTCCAGCCGCCAGATGTTCGGCGGCGAGGCGACAAAGAGCGCGCCATCCTTCCAGACGCCACCCATCGGAAACGTCATGCGGTCGGCGAACACGGTCGAGCGATCGTAACGGCCGTCCCCATCCGTGTCTTCGAGCATTCGCACTGAGTTGGGCAATTCCTTTTCCAACTCCTGAGCGCTCATGTTCACCCCGGCGTTCTCGGCGACAAACAAGCGACCGCGATCATCCAGGCAGGCCATCGTGGGGTGAGCAACCAAGGGCGGTCCAGCCGCCAACTCCGCGACAAACCCCTCCGGTGTCCGCAACCGAACGGGCGTGAATCCCGCCGCCAACGGAGGCGGAGGCGCCGGCGGCTCCTGCGCTAGCTCTTCGTCAATTCCGACGAACAACCTCGTCTGCGATCCGCCGCCGCTCCACAGGTCGTACTTGGCGTTTCGATGTTTGCCAAAGAACTCGTCGAGCTGTAGCTTTAGCCGGCGTCGCGTCGCCTGCTGTCCGGCGATCCCAACCAAATTCACCCGCTCATCCGGATCGTCCGTCAAGTTGTACAACTCGTGCGGTCCGTTGGGGTGCCGGTGGACGTACTTCCATTTCCCTGTCCGCACACACCGCAGTTCTTCGAACTCGTAGAAGATCGGCCGGTCAGTACTCGCTGCGTTCGAAGTCGTCCGCGCGTCCAAGTCGGCGGAAAGGTCGCGCCCGGGCAACCTGGCGGCCGGTGCCTGATCGGACAAACCGAGTTGGGCGAGCAGCGTCGGCAGGCAATCGTAATTGGCGGCCATTGCATCTGTCCGACGTCCGGCGGCGATCTTCGACGGAAAGCGCCAGATCATCGGAATTCGCATCATGCCGTCGCGAGCCGTCACGGGGCGAGTGTGGTCGCCCATACCGAAAAACCCGCCGTGTCCGCCGACCCAACCCTGGTCGGCCAGGAACAGAACAATCGTCTTGTCGTCGACTCCATGCCGCTGTAGAGAATCGAGCACTCGACCAACTCCATCGTCGACGCCGCTGACCTCGGTGGCGACGCGACGAATCGAAGTGGGGTTGTTGTGGAAATCCAGGTTGTTGTACTGCCATGGATGTGCGGGCTCGCGAGGAAACGACTCGAGCGGCTTGTCGCGGTAGTACTCGGCGTGCCGGTTCTTGCCCTCCTTGAGCAACAATCGGCTGAGCGCGTAGGGCCCGTTGTAGGATAGAAACAAAAAGAACGGCTGCTCTTTCGCAGCGTGGGCGTCGATGAAGTTGACCGCGTGCCGCGTCCAAAAGTCCGTCAGGTACTCCGGCTCCTTTCGCACCTTGCCGTTCTCGATGATCGCCGCATCGTAGAACGTACTCGTCCCGCCGTGCGGCATGGTGATCCAGTAGTCGTCGAAACCCTCTTGTGGCCGGAGGTTGTCGCCGAGGTGCCATTTCCCGACGAGCCCGCACGAGTAACCGGCCGCCTTCAGAATCTCGGGCAACGTTTGAAACTCGGCCATCGTCGATCGGGCTTGCGGGCCTAACTGCAGACGATTCGCCGACAGAAAACAGTGCACGCCATGCTGCGACGGCATCAACCCCGTCAGGAATGAAGCGCGCGTCGGAGAGCAGACCGGATTGCACGCGAACGCCCGCGTAAAGAGCGTTCCCTCACGAGCGAGTCGATCGATGTTGGGTGAACGTATCTCGTCGTTCCCGTAGCACCCCAGCGTCCAGGCGCCGTGATTGTCGGTCATGATCACCACGACGTTCGGTCTCTCGGCGCCGACGACCGGCGAGTTTGCAACCGTGACGAGCATCGCCGAGACGACCAAAACGAACTGTCGAATCCGAGTCGCATTCATCGCGCACTCCCAGAGAGATGATCCGGTCTGAAGCTACGGCAACATGATATCAGAAGCGCAGCGCTCAGCGACAATTCGTCCAGCCCGCCACCCGACGCCCGTGTCGCCGCCTGAGCGACTATTGGCCGGGATCGATCACCTCGATGTCGGTATCGGTAAGGCGAGCCGTTACGGGTGTTCCCCGACCGGCGACAAAGTGCTCGTAGTTTTTCTCGGCCACCAGAGCGACGGCTTCAATGACTTGCACGACGTCGCGCTGGCTGGCGGCCGTCGGATAAGTATCGTCGAGCGACGCGAGCGGCTCGCCGCCCAGCCGCCGCCGAATCGCCGCCAACAGCCCGGAAGCGATCGACGCCTTGCCGTAGCCGAACAACTCCAGCTCGCCGCCGCAGTGCCGAATCCGTCCCCCGAATGACGGGTTGCGAGTTCGCGAGCCGTCTCCGATGACAGCTTCTCGAAACCCGCGATCCTGCTGGTCGACCAAACCGCGACCATAGATTCCGTAAAGCTCGATCTCCTGATTGACAGCGCCTTCGAACTCCGCCGGATTTATCCAATTGTTGTTGTAGTCGCCGCGCATGCCGTTGTCGTACGTGACCGCTACGTCGATGCTGTCCCAAGTGTTGATCGAGTGTTGCCGTTTAAACGACGTCGGATCGACTCCCTGACGGCGGGCGATCTCGACATGATGCTCGTCCCAATGAAGCAGGAGGTTCTTTTGCCCGGTGGCGAACACCGCCCGCGGCTTGACCTGGAGATAGTGGTGCACGACATCCAGCCAATGGCAACCGACATAAGTAAACGGATTGCTCTCTTCCGCCCAGGCGAAGATCTCCGTGGCGACTTCAAGCGGCTCTTCCAGAACCGCCCGGACCCGATTGATCTCACCATATTTCTGATTGGCGTTCAACATCATATCGCGAACGAACGGATCGAACCGCTTGTGCATATCGACCGCGACAACTCGATCGGCGTCTCGCGCTTTTTGAATGATTTGATCGGCTTCGGCCGTGGTCAGACAGAGTGGCTTCTCGGTAATCACATCGCAGCCGGCGTCGAGCGCGTCGAGGATAGGCTGCGTGTGTACGTTGTCCGGCGTGGCCACGAACAAGACATCCGGTTGATGTTTGGCGATGATGTCGCGCCACACCGTCTCGCCATAGCAAGCTTCGATGGGCTTCTCGGGGAATTCCTCCGCGAACCAGTCGACGATCCGTCCCGCCGTACCGCTCCGCTCGCTGCGAGTTCCAATGGCGGAGACGTCGATGCTCACGTCGGCGACATCGGCAGCCAGATGACTCATGCCGATGCTGGTCAGCGCTCCGGCGATACCTCCACGCATGAAGTCCTTGAAGCTCTGGCCAATGATGTCGTCAAAGAACATGCCGCCGCCAATGATGGCGACGTTAATCTTGCGAGTGCTGGTGTTCATCGGAATACGCTGGGTGAGTCGAACGGTGCGAAACGGCCAAGTGTAGCAGATCGAACAACACCGGCGGACCGGGCGGCGGTCACCGGGCGCGTGGACATCGGGCGAATGGACATTGCCTGTCGCACGCAGGTTAGAATAGCGATTCGCCAGCGACCAGCAAGTTGCCGCCGCGCCACTGCCGCGCCAACAACGCCCCAACGCTGAACGCCACACTCACCATGATTTTGCGAGCACCCGATGCAGACTCTCAAGCCCCACTGCTTTGTCTTCTTCGTTGCCGCCGTCAGCGTCGTTGCCGTCGCCGCGACTGGCCGGCGAACCGCCGCGGACGACCGATCTCCCAACGTCCTGATCGCGATCAGCGACGACCAGTCGTGGCCGCACGCCTCCGCCTACGGGTCGAAAATGGTGAAGACGCCAAACTTTGATCGCGTGGCTCGCGAGGGAGTCCTGTTCACCAACGCCTTCTCACCGTCGCCTGGCTGCAGCCCGTCGCGGGCGTCATTTCTGACGGGACTGCACACCTGGCAACTGGAGCACGCCGGAACGCACGCCAGCTATTTCGACCAGCGGTTCGCGACGTTTCCCGACCAACTCACCCGCGGCGGCTACTACGTCGGCTACACGGGGAAGGGGTGGGGGCCCGGGAATTGGCGAAAACTCGGCCGCCAGACGAACCCCGCCGGACCCGTCTTTCAGCCCGCCAGTCAAGACGACAAGCGGATGGGCCGATACGCCGGCGCATTCGCCAACTTCCTGCGGCAGCGACCGGCGGACAAACCGTTCTGTTTCTGGTTCGGCAGCAGCGACCCGCACCGCGGCTACGCCAAGGCGTCAGGCCTGCAGAAAGGGAAACGGCTCGCAGACGCGGAAGTGCCGGCGTTCCTGCCCGACACTCCCGAAATCCGCGGCGATATGCTCGACTACGCCTTCGAAGTTGAACGGTTTGATGATGACTTGGGAAAGATCCTCAAACTTCTCGAGCAAACCGGAGAGCTCGACAACACCCTGGTCATTGTGACCAGCGACAACGGCATACCGATTCCGCGAGCGAAAGCGAACTGCTACGAATGGGGCATCCACATGCCGCTCGCCATTCGTTGGGGCCAGGCGCGAGCTGGCCGCACGGTCGACGACCTGGTTGGCTTTGTCGACTTGACGGCGACCATCTACGATGCGACGGGCGTCGACCGACCAGCCGGCGTGAAACTGGTCGGCCGCGGGATTGCCAACCTGCTGACTTCCTCCAAGTCAGGGATTGTCGACCCTCGTCGCGACGCCGTCTACTCGGCTCGCGAGCGGCACTCGTCGTCGCGCTACAACTCGCTCAGCTATCCGCAACGATGCATTCGCACGCAAGACTATTTGTACATCCGGAATTTCAAGCCGGAACGCTGGCCGGCGGGCCCCGCCCAGAAACTTCAGTCCGCCAAGTACAACGCCGACGGATCGCTGGCCACGTCCAAACTGGGCCCGCCCTACGGAGGCTTTCACGATATCGACGCCTGCCCGACTCTGGACTTTCTCATCGCGAACCGCGCCGACCCAAAGATCAAACCGTTTCTCGATCTCTCGGTCGCCAAACGCCCGGCGGAAGAACTGTACGACATCCGCACGGACAGCGGATGCCTCAGGAACCTGGCCGACGATCAAGACCACGAGCGAGTCAAGCGGCAGTTGAATGAGCGGTTGATGGGCGAGTTGCGGCGGACGGGCGATCCGCGCGCAAGCGGCAATGGCGATGTTTGGGAAACCTACCCCCGCGTCAGTCGGTTGCGGTGGTTTCCCACTCCCGACTGGGCGAAGCAGAATCCCGACAGCGCGCCCACGCAGGAGTGGCTCGATGAACGCCGGCCGCAGTGAAATCTCACCTGAAATCTCAGCCGATTTTCCTGCTAGCAACCAACGCTCCATTCTCGCGTTACTCCGCGCCACCACGTTCCACCCTCGCGTCGCCCCGCTCCGCGCCACCGCGTTCCACCCTCGCCGCGCACGACCAGGGGCGTTTACGCCCCATTCCGCCGCAGGCGGCATAGGCCCGTGCTTGAGCACGGGTGAACCAAGCGTTCCAGCTGCAACCAACGCTCCATTCTCGCGTCGCCCCGCGCCACCGCGTTCCACCCTCGCCGCGCACGACCAGGGGCGTTTACGCCCCATTCCGCCGCAGGCGGCCATAGGCCCGTGCTTGAGCACGGGTGAACCAGGCGTTCCAGCTGCAACCAACGCTCCATTCTCGCGTCGCCCCGCGCCACCGCGTTCCATTCTCGCGTCGCCCCGCGCCATCGCGTTCCACCGCGTTCCACCCTCGCGTCGCCCCGCGCCACCGCGTTCCACCCTCGCGTCGCCCCGCGCCATCGCGTTCCACCGCGTTCCACCGCGTTCCACCCTCGCGTCGCCCCGCGCCACCGCGTTCCACCTCACGAGCCGCGCCGCCTCGTCTTCGCTTCCGTCGGGGGCTCCAACCCGATTCGACAGCCACCCCGGGAGCTTCCGGAACTATCTCCAAAGGAAACTCAATCGCCGGGTCTGGAATCTCGCTCGGCTCGGGTTCGTCGATTGCTGGCTTGCCCGTCGATTGCTCGTTCCATTCGACGGGCCTGGAGACCCGTCCTACGACCTACGATTACCCACGATTACCTAACTAATTAGTCACTAGACCTTAGTCATTAACCATCCCCTTGTCGCGAAGAAACTCGATCGCCTGCTTGGCGGCGGCGGGCCCCATATGGCTGTGCCGGCTCAGCTCGACATGCACTCCGCCGCAGTAGTCGATTTCCTGGATCGCCCGCATGATCGGCGGGAATTCCATGTCCCCTTCGCCGAACATCAGATGCTCGTGGACGCCCGCGCGCATATCTTCGATGTGGAGATTCGCCAGGTCGTCGGCCCACCGGTGGAGGTAATCGGCCACGGGGATTTCTCCTTGGCAATGCAAGTGCCCCACGTCGATTGTCAGTTTCAGACGAGGATGACCTAGGCGACCTTTCAGCTGCGCAAACCGATCCATCGTGTCGATGAACATGCCCGGCTCGGGTTCGAACGCGATGTCGACACCGCACAGATCAGCGTGTTCGAGCACGGCGGCCAACCCGTCGATCAGTCGCTCAAGCGACGTCGCCTCATCTTCGGCGGTCCTCAACACGCCGGACCAGAGTGAAACGCAGTCGGCGTTCAATTCGGCGCCGATCTCGACAGACCGTCTTAGAAACTCAACGCGGCGCGCGCGATCAGGCGCGTTGGGCGTCATCAATGTCGGCTCGTGCTTCTCGCGCGGATCGAGCAGGAATCGGGCTCCCGTTTCGATGACACACCGCATCTGGGCCGACTCCAAACGACGGCGAACGGCGGCGATTTGAGTCTGCAGACCCGGGTCAAAAGGATTGAGTGCGGCGTGATCCAACGTAATGGCGACGCCGCCATAGCCAAGTTCGGCGAGCAACTCGATCGCCTCTTCGAGACGGTGGTGAGCCAACCCGTTGGTGTTGTAGCTGAGATAGAGACTCTTTGGCTCGCTACTCACGCCCTCCCTCCTCACTAGCGCCAATTACGTTGAGTAGACCCAGCGGCCCAACAGCAGGGTCGGCGCCAACAGGCAGAGAATCCCCAGCGCCCACAATTGGTTGCTCACATTGAGCGCAACGGCCGCATCCAGCACGATCAACGACAGGATGCAGTTCCTCACGGCCGCCTGCACCAGTGGCGGTTGCGGGTTGAGGACGGCCATGGCGGCGCGGCGAACGATCAATCCGCCGATGAGGATAATCAGCACGGGCCAGGCGAAGTCTTGCAGCATCGGCCGGAATGTCACCGGGGCGACGTGCGGAAACAGGATCAGCAGAGCGAACCCAAACACCATGACAACGCACGCCAGCGCCAGCTGAATAGCGTTGCTCTGCCGGGCTTCCGTGCGAGCAAACCAGGTAACGCCGACGATGTAGACGCCGACTCCGGCGGCGGCCACCCAGTGGTGGGAACCGAATCCGAATAGTCCAGCGACCGGAGCGCCGGCGCTCATCCCCAACAGCACGTTGAGCAACCGGCACCCGCCCATTGCCAGCGGGGCCAGCGGCGTCTTCTTCAAGACGGCGTCGTAGAGCACGATGCAAACGGCCAGCGCCGCGGCGACCGCCGCCGGTCGCCAAACCTGAGCTCCGTTGACGGGTGCGACCCAGGTGGCCAAACCGGCGCAGCCGACGCCGAGCAACAGCATGGCGTAGCCCAGCGACGAGGCAGTTCCGACGGGAATGGTTCCCGAAGGCAGCGGGCGATGGGGCCGCTCGCGCCGATCCACCTCCACGTCGTAAACGTCGTTTAAGATCATCCCGGCCGTGTAAAGAAAGCTCGTCGCCAATACGAGGCAACCGAGCGACGCCAGCGGCTCGGGCCCACCCTGCACAAACAGAAATCCCATCATGATGTCGGCCATCGCCGTAAACACGTTGGGGATGCGGAACAACCGCATGTAGCTGAGCAGTTTGGAGGGTCGATCGACTATTTCACTCACACATCACCTGTCTCATCAAGTTATTGATCCCGACCTAATCCCGACCTAGCTGCTTGCACTGCGGTAGCTCAACAATGATCGCCGGAACACCCACCGCGATCCGGCGAGGCTGAGCACGGTCGCCAGAATCGCATAGGCCGACAGCCACCACTCCCACGGCGCCCGGGGCGTCAGCGGTTGAGCGAGCAAGCGAGCTGGCACGTTGATCACGACGAGAACCGGAACGACAAACGTAAAGAAACCCAAGATGGGGACGCCCCAACTGCGGTTGTAGATCTCCAGCGGGTACCTCGCGATGCTCGTGATGTAGAACCAAAAGTTGTAGAGGGTTTGATTGCGCCCCAACCAAATGCTCGTCGCCGCCAACGCGATCATCAAGCTGTAGAAAATCAGCACGCCGCAGACGAGATAGAAAGGGTAAAGCGCGGCCATAACGAGGTCGAGTTGTAAAGGTTGGTCGGGGCGGGTCGTCAACTTCCACAGGCTGATTCCCAGTAGTATCACGCCCATGGCCGAATTCGACAGCGACGCCCAATCGACTTTGTGCAGGGAAACCAGAAACTGCGTGTCGATCGGCTTGAGCAGCGCGAAGTCGAGGTTTCCGGTCCGGATCAGTTCGCTGAATTCCTGCGCGTTCGGCATGAAGAAAGTCTGCACCAGGCTCGTGATGAGCCAGGTCGTCGCCAGGAAAACGAAGAACTCCCACTTCTCCCAACCCGTGTTGCCGATCGACTTCGCATGGTTGAAAACGATCAAGTAGAAGCCGGTGTTCATCAGCGTCCACGACACGGACGAGACGCACTGGATCAGGAAGTTGGCGCGAAACGTCATGTCCCGCACCAGGCTGTTGTGGGCGAAGGTCAGGAAAACTCGCCAATATGACGGACCGGGTTGCACGGCTATCCTCCAAAACCGCTATAGCGTTTGACGCCGCGAGCGAACATCCAGCGGCAGGCGATCATGAAAAACAACACCCAGCCGGCCTCGACCAACAGCTCGCGAGCCAGGTCGGGTCCCTCGACTTTGCCCAGAAAAACGGCCGCCGGGAAATAGGCCAGGTACTTGAGCGGCAGCACGTCCACGACCACGCTCCACTCGCCGAGCATGTCGAGCGGAAACATGTGGCCCGACAAAAAGAAACTCAGCAGCATGTAGACAAACAACAGCGATGTGACTTCCAGGAACCAGAACCCAATCAAACCGATCGTCATCTCCAGGAAGAAACCGAGCAGGAAGGCCATGAAAAGAGAGGCGATGAAGGCGGCGAACGTCGTTAAATCGGGAACGCCATCGACAAACGCCCATCGGCATAAAAAGAAAACCAACGCGAACGGACCGATCGCGACCGTGTAGTAAGCCGCCTTGTGGGCGACGCGGTTGAGCAACAGAAAGCCCACCAGGTCGACTGGCTGGATGAGGAATTTCTTGATCTCACCATTGCGGATCTGCAGAGCGACGCCCGACGCCAACCCCGGCATGCTCGAGAACGCCCGCGCCAACATCGTCAGCAGGTAATAGACGACGATGTCCTCGAATCGATAACCGGTGATCTCATCCACCGTTTCGAAAATCGCCCACCACAGAAACACCTGTGTGACGATGGGGAGAAAACGCATGAGCGTTCCCAACGCGAAATCGCCGCGATAGACCATTCGCTCTTCGAGAGCGATCCGCAAAATCGTCCACCAAGTCGCAGCGCGCGAGTGCATGCCATTCCGTCCTTATGGCTCGCCGGCGGCGACCGCCGCATCGACTTGCCCGTCTCGGGCGGCGTCCGTGTCGATTTTGGAGAAGACGGCCGCGATCACTTGCTCCAACGGCGGCTCCTCGACCGACACGTCCTCGATCACGTAGTCGTTGAGAATCGTGGATAACACGCGGGCCACGTCTTCGCGGTCAACTTGAAGCTTGGCTCTGGGCGGCAAGACCTCCAACACTTCACCGAGCGCGGAGAGGTCCGTCGGCAGCTGACCTTCGGCGAACTGCAACGTCACCACTTTGTGGCCGCTGAACTCATCCAAAATACCCGCCAGCGAACCATCGTATTGAATTTGTCCGTGCGCGATGATCACGACTCGACGGCACAACGCGGCCACATCCTTCATGTAGTGGCTGGTGAGCAGAATCGTGATCTTGCGAGCTTCCTGGTAATACTTGAGAAACTGCTGAATGTTGTGCTGAGCAACCACGTCGAGACCGATCGTCGGTTCGTCCAGAAACAACACGTCGGGCGAGTGCAGCAGGGCGGCCGCCAGTTCCATCTTCATCCGCTCGCCCAACGACAGCTCCCGCACCGGTTGCTTGAGAAGCTGCTTGACGTCCAGCAAATCGGTCAATTCGGCGAGAGTGCGATCGAACTCAGCCGGCTCAATGCGATAGATCTGCTGGTGAAGCCGAAACGACTCTTGAGCCGGCAAGTCCCACCAAAGTTGATTCTTCTGCCCCATGACGAGCGCGAATCGTCGGCGGTAAGCGTTCTCGCGTTTCCAGGGCACATGCCCCATCACCCGGGCTGTCCCGGATGTCGGATTGATCACGCCGCTCAGCAACTTGAGTGTCGTCGTCTTGCCGGCCCCGTTCGGCCCCAGAAAAGCAACGAACTCGCCCTGCTTCACTTGCATGTTGATCGATCGCACCGCCCGCACGTCCTTGTACTCGCGTTTCCACAATCCGCGAATGGAGGCGAGCAGGCCTTCCTGCTTCTGGTAGACGCGATATGACTTGGCGAGATCTTCGAGCTCGATGATTGACATGGGAAGATTATAGACAGCCCGGTCGCTCGTCATGACGGGGTTTGTTGCGATGCTGGGAGAGATTCGACAAGGTCCCGAAAACAGAGATCCGAAACTGTTGTTTTTTTGGGAACGCGGCGGCGGGACGATGTGTCGTCAACCTACATCGCCCGGCAATGGTTGCAAGCGGTCCCCGCCGCGCTTCATTCGTCGCCGCGGCGAAACGTCCGCGAGCCCATAGCGTTCCATTGATCGGCGCAATCGAGAAACAGAATGAAGCTGCAGCCCACCGCCAACTCTCGACCTGTCCGCGAAACAGAGTGGTCGGCGGCGGCGTGCGCGGCGGGCGTCTGTCCGCACGAGCATTGTTGGTGTCGCACGCTTCCGGTATAATCCGCCGGATTGAGCGTAACTTAACGACCCACAAGGACTTGCTAACTTCGCATGGGCGCCGCCGACACCTCCCGCCTACGGATTGGCCTGGGGCACGACACACATCGCCTCGGCCCCGGCGGACCCTTGCGGCTCGGTGGAGTTGACATTCCCTGCGAACACAGCCTCATCGGGCACAGCGACGCGGACGTGCTGCTACACGCCATCACGGATGCGATTCTCGGCGCAGCGGGGCTACCCGACATCGGCCAGCTGTTCCCCAACACGGAGGAGGAGAACCGCCATCGCGACTCGGGCGAAATGCTCCGAGCGGCGCGAGACAAAGCGACCGAAAGTGGTTGGCGCATCATCAATCTCGACTGCGTCCTGCATCTGGAACGTCCCAAATTCAGCCCGCACAAAGATGATGTCCGCACGCGGATCGCCGAGTTGTTGGAGATCGGCAAGGACGTCGTGGGAATCAAGGCCAAGACCGGGGAAGGCGTGGGGTCGGTGGGCCGCCACGAGGCGGTCACCGCGCAGTGCGTTGTCCTCTTGACGAATTAGAGAATCCGATCAAAACACTGGCGACGTCGTATCCAACCGAGACCTCGCGGACGCCGGCCGCGCGAATCAAGAATCAATCCAAAACGACACCTCCATCACCCATGAACTCGATCAAGATTTACAACACGCTGACCCGCACCAAGGAAACCTTCGAACCGGTGACCCCGGGCCAGGTGGGAATCTACTTGTGCGGTCCAACAGTCTACGATCGAGCCCACATCGGCCACATGGTCGGCCCGGTCGTCTTCGATGCGATCAAGCGATTCCTGACATACTCGGGCTATGACGTGACCTGGGTCGTCAACATCACCGACGTCGACGACAAGCTGATCAACAAAGCTCGCGAGCGTGGCGTATCGATGGACCGCGTCGCCAGCGAGATGACCGAAGACTATCTGAGCAACCTGGAGGCGATGGGCGTCGACCAGATTGACGAGATGCCGCGGGCGACCGATTCGATGGGGGACATCATCGAGTTTGTGCGGGCGTTGGTGGAACAGGAGTTCGCCTACGATGTCGACGGCGACGTCTTTTTCGACGTCTCGAAGGACTCGGACTACGGCAAACTGACCAATCGCACGGTAGACGACTTGCGGGGCGAGGGCGGCGAGGCGGCGGCTCGAAAGCGGTCGGCAAGTGATTTTGCTCTTTGGAAGCGAGCCAAAGAGGATGAACCGGCGTGGGACAGCCCGTGGGGGCCGGGTCGGCCGGGATGGCACATCGAATGCTCGGCGATGAGTCGCAGCATTTTGGGCGAGTCCTTCGACATCCACGGCGGCGGACTCGATCTGATCTTCCCACACCACGAAAACGAAATCGCCCAGAGCGAATGCCGGCACGGCAAGCCGATGGCCAAGTACTGGATGCACAACGGACTGCTCCGCCGCGACGACGCCGGGAAGATCGGCGGCCGCGGCGATCGCGACGACAGTGACACAGACGTGTCACTCGATGACGTCGAACGGGCGACGCGGGCGAAAGTGTCGCGGTCCAAAGGAGCGGGCGGCCTGGCCGATATGATCCAACAGATCGGCGGTGAGCAGTTGAGGTTCTTCCTGCTGCGAACTCACTATCGCAGTACGGTCGTTTACAGCGATCAAGCGCTCGCCGAGGCGCAGGCGTCGCTGGAGTCGTTCTACCGGTATTTCGAACGATTCGAACGCGTGACAGGACAGAGTTTTTATCGACTGACGACCGCCGCCTCGCGCGCGGACGGAGAGTTTGACGCGGGCGATGACGGGCTGCTGGAAACGGCCCGCGATCGCCGAGCCGCGTTCCTGGCCAAGATGGACGATGACTTCAACACGGGAGCCGCGGCGAGTGAGTTGTTTGAGTTGCTGCGGGAACTGAACAAATTCGTCGATCAGCACAAGTTGGATGAAGAGGAACCGGACGCGAATCGAACGCGATCTCTGCGGCGAGGCACTGAAGTACTGCGCGAACTGTCGCTATTGCTGGGCCTGTTCGTCAAACCATTTGTCGGCGGCGGCGAGGCCGACGACGAACTGGTGAACGGCTTGATGGATCTGCTGATCGACATTCGCAACTCATCGCGAGGCAAAAAGGACTTCGATACGGCCGACCAGATCCGCAACAAGTTGACCGAGTTGCGGATCACGTTGGAGGACCGCAAGGACGGGACCGGCTGGCGACGGGAGTAGAGTCCACCGGACTCGTCGCGCGCCGGACAAGACTACGGAAAGCGAACCGCTCATGGCCACACGCGTGCTGGGTGTCGATCCTGGCTTGAATATCACCGGCTACGGCGTCCTGGAGATGAGCTCGTCGGGACCGAGGCTCTGCGAGGCGGGCGTCATTCGCGCGGGCGGCGCGAAACTTCCCATCGAACAGCGGCTCGACGCCATCTTCGGCGGAATCTCCGAAGTGCTGGCCTCGTACCAACCCGAATCGGTCGCTGTCGAACAACTCTACTCACACTACGAGCGTCCCCAGACGGCCATCTTGATGGGCCACGCGCGGGGCGTTATCTGCCTGGCCGCCATCCGGGCCAACGCTGTCGTCCATCATTACGCAGCAACTCAAGTCAAGCGCATGCTGACCGGCAGCGGCCGCGCTTCCAAGGAACAAGTCCAGCTGGCCGTTCAGCGCGAGTTCCAATTAGACGCCGCGCCCGAGCCACCGGACGTGGCGGACGCCATGGCGGTCGCCCTCTGTCACGTTTACCAGAATCAGCAACTACAGCTCTGAAACTCCACCGTCCTCAAAGTCCATCCCGTCGTAGGTCCGCCTCACCGAATCGCTGAGAAACTCATCGCATGATCACAAAAATCAAGGGGCGGCTCGTCGCGTTGCAGGTCGAGTCGGCGACGATCGGTGTCGCCGCTTTTGAGTACGAAGTACTCGTTCCCGATTCCAGCCGGCGGCGTTTGCAAGAACGGATCGGCGAGGAAGTGTCGCTGCACACGATCGATTACGTCGAAGGGAACCCCACTCAAGGGCGGCTGACGCCTCGATTAGTGGGATTCACCGACGAGGTCGAGCGCGAGTTTTTCGAGTTGTTTTGCTCTGTGGACGGCGTCGGCGTCCGCAAGGCGCTGCGGGCGATG
The DNA here is from genome assembly GCA_030748485.1 of Pirellulaceae bacterium. Classification (GTDB taxonomy): domain Bacteria; phylum Planctomycetota; class Planctomycetia; order Pirellulales; family Pirellulaceae; genus JASMLW01. The sequence goes on along the minus strand of JASMLW010000457.1, from coordinate 16,616 downwards.
GTCCGCCCAGTGCGGGAAATCGCGGTCGCCATCGTCGAGCAGGACGGCAAGTTGTTGGAGACGTTGCCGGGCATCGGTGCGGCGACCGCCGACCGCATCATCGCGAAGTTGAAACGCAAGATGTCCCGCTATGCGCTGATGGTCGCCGGCGACGCGCCGCGACCCGCGGACGTCGCGCAAGATGTTGTCCAGGCCGTTTTTCAAGCTCTGTTGCGGCTGGGGCACAGCGAACCGGACGCGCGGCGGATGGTCGATCAGGCGTTGGCGTCAAAGAAAAAGTACAAGGACGAAGAATCGCTGCTGAAATCGGTCTACGAAGCGGCTCAAGCGTAGTCGCTGTCGGGCGCTCAAATCTCTGTGGGAACGGGTGAGCGGGGCAAGTTCCGCGGGCCGAGTCGCCGAAGTCGACCGACTCGCGCCTCAGCGGCGAGGCAATTCGGCCCTTCCAACGGCCGCCGGTGTTTTCTCGCCCCGCCCCGTCGGTCACACTGTTTCCGTTTGATCGACCGGCTGATCAAGAAATCTGAGCACCGCAACGCGAACTTCGAGATCAACAAATGCCCGAATCTGAAGCCGATATTGTCTATCTCGACCCCGTCGAAGATGACAGCTCGATGGAAAGCCCGGTCGACGTCGCGGCGGTCAGCCCGCACGGCGACCTGTGTGAAGGTTGCGGAGCTCCGATCGACGAATTGGATTCGTTTTGTTCGTCCTGTGGCGCGACGCACACTCCCCACGCCGCCACTGTCCCGGAAGTCGTCATCGAAGCGACCGTCGCCGCGCCCCGCCAGAAGTTCTTTCGCTGCGAGAACTGTTCGAGCGAAGTCGGCGTCGATCCCGATCAGCGCAGCTACGTCTGCACTTTCTGCGACTCCACCTATGTCGCCGAGTTCTCGCCTGATGTGAGTTCGCGGCAAGAGCCCGAGTTCGTTATCGGTTTCGCCGTGACGCCCGATGAGGCGCGGGAGAAGTTTCGTCAATGGATCACTCAAAACAAGTGGTTTCGCCCGGGCGATTTGAGTGTCGCCGCGGTCGCCGACAAGCAGCGCGGCGTCTACCTGCCGTTCTGGTCCTTTAGCATGCTCGCCGAAAGCGCGTGGTCGGCCAGCATCGGTGAATACTGGTATCGCACCGAAACGTATCGCACTCGGGAAAACGGCAAGTGGGTTACCAAGACGCGGCGCGTCCGAGAAACCGAATGGTGGCCCTTGTCCGGCAAACACCACCGCTATTACAGCGGTTACCTCGTGTCGGGAAGCCGCGGCCTTTCGCAGTCGGACGCCGATCGCATCAAGCCGTTCCAGCTGCCCGCATTGAAGCGCTACCAGCCGTACTTCCTGGCCGGGTGGGTGTGCGAAGAGTACTCCGTCGCCCGCGATCAAGCGCTGCAGATGTCGCAGGATGAGTTTTATCGGCGCGAACACAGCAACGTCGGCCGCTTCATGCCCGGCAACACACACCGCAATTTGGACGTCACGACGACCTTCTCGAAGATCTCGTCCGATCTCTGTTTGCTGCCTGTCTACGTGCTCACCTACAAGTACGGCGACAAACTGTTTCGCTTCCTGGTCAACGGGCAGACGGGCAAAGTCGCCGGAGACAAGCCCGTTTCGTGGAAGAAAGTCAGTTGGGTGATCTTCGGCGTGATCGGCGCGATCGCGGCGATCATCGTCCTGATCATGATGTCCGGAGCGCTGGCCGCCATGTTTTGACGAGTACCTTTCCCCGCCACGCGAAAACAACAAGCTGAGACGCCGATGTCCGATCTGCTGGAAAAGTGCGCCGCCTGCCGCGCCCTGCTCGATGAAGAAGATCTGTTCTGTTCAAACTGCGGCGCCGAAGCGCCGCACGACCGTCCCGATCGCGAGTTCGCCGACGGCCAACTGATGTCGACGCACAACTTCGACTGCCAAGGATGCGGCGCTTCGATGAGCTACGACGCGTCGGCCCAAACATTGCGCTGTCCGTTTTGCGGCTCCGAGAAACTCGAGCAACGCGAGGACGCGCGCGCGTTGGCTCCGCGGCAAGTGGTGCCCTTCTCTATCAACCGCGAGACGGCGCAGAAAATCATGATCCGCGCGGCGAGCAAGGGGTTTTGGCGGCCCAAGGACATGTCCGAGCGGGCTGTGATCACAAAGATGACCGCCGTCTACGTGCCGTATTGGGTCTTTCGCGCGCGGACGTTCACCTACTGGACTGGCGACAGCAGCGACACACCGTTCGGAGCGCGAGGCGATTGGTGTCCGATGACCGGCGAGAACCGCAGTCGCTTCAGTGGCTTGCTGGTCGGCGCCAGCGGCGCGTTGACCCCCACCGAAACTCGCTCGCTCTGCCCGTTCGATCTGTCCGGCGGTGTGGCGACCGATCAGGTCGACCTGGACAACGTGGTGGTCGAGCAATTCCGGGTGCCCCGCAAGTACGCGCGCCCGCTGGCTCGACGAGGCCTCGAGGAATCCGAGCGGCAAACCTGCGCGCGGTACATCCCCGGGCGCTCGCGCCACGTCAAGGTCAACGTGCGCATGGAGGGTCTGACCTCTGAGCCGATCCTGCTGCCGGTCTGGATCATGGCCTATCGCTACGAAGACAAGGTCTATCGATTTCTCGTCAATGGGCAAACCGGCAAGGCGGCCGGTGAAGCGCCGTTCGCCTGGGGAAAACTCGCCATGATCGTGGCGATCGTGGCCGCCGTCTTGGTAGGAGGTTTCGTCCTGCTGCTCGCCGCCGGAGCGATCGCGAGCATGTTTTGAGGCGCGGCGGATTCGCCCCCGCCGGCCCGCGTCAAAACAGCGACGGCTGTTCATCGTCCGCGGGGGGAGCGATGTTCAAGTGCTCAAAAGCCCGCCGCTTGGCGATTCGGCCGCGCGATGTCCGCACCACCATTCCGATCCGCAGCAAGTACGGTTCAATTTCGTCTTCGAGCGTGTCCGGGGCGATGTTCATCGTGTGGGCGATCGACTCCAGCCCGCTCGGCCCGCCACCGAACACCTCGATCAGCGTCTTCAAGTACTGGCGGTCCAAACGCCCCAATCCCAATTCGTCGACTTGAGCCATCTTGAGCGCGGCGTGAGTGACATCGACCGAGACCTCTCCGTCCGCCTTTGACTCGGCGTAGTCGCGCACCCAGCGCAGGTGATTGTTGGCGATCCGCGGAGTGCCGCGGCTGCGACGGGCTATTTCGGTCGCCGACTCGCCGTCAATCGGCAGACTCAACTTGTTCGCGTTGCGAATCACAATCTCCGTCAATTCGTCGAGCGAGTAGAAATCGAGATGCTCGCGCACTTGAAAGCGATCCCGCAACGGCGCGGTCAACATGCCCGCTCGCGTCGTCGCACCGATCAGCGTGAAGGGTTTGAGCGAGATGTTCAGCGTCCGCGCGTTGACCCCCTCCCCCAGAACGACGTCGAGCCGAAAGTCCTCCATCGCCGGGTACAGGTATTCCTCCACGGCGTGCGGCAGACGATGAATCTCGTCGATAAACAACACCGAACCCTCTTCGGCGTTGGTCAAGTACGGCACCAAGTCGCGCGGCGACCTGAGTGCCGCTGCCGTCGTGACGCGAACGGCCACATCCAATTCGCGGGGAATGCACAACGCGAATGTCGTCTTGCCAAGCCCCGGTGGACCGTCCAACAAGACGTGCCCCATCGGCTCCTGCCGCTTGCTGGCCGCGTCCACGGCTATCGAAATCCGCTCGTAAACCTCTCGTTGCCCAACGATTTCCCACATGCGCTGGGGGCGGAGCCGCGGGTCGTCATCCTGAGATTGCTTGTCGGGACGGTCCCCGTCGTCGTCGTCGTCACTGGACCCACCCAGCACCGTTTCCCGCGCCATCGACTACGCTCCCAGGTGAACAAATGTAAAGTCCAGAGAATATAACGCGCGAAGTGGTCGATCGGACAGATCGGTCGGACGGAGATCTTTTGGTCGAAACGGGGGTTGCCGAGCGTCGCCAGCCGAGTAGAATCTACTTTTGATACGCGGTCTCAATATCACCAAACCCGGTCCGGCCCCCTATGCACGTCACGCGAGAACCACAAGAGGCGATCCTCCAGCAACTTCCTGGCGCGACCACAGATCAGCGTTTGCTGGTTCTCCACGTCCAGGATGGGAAGACCACGCGCATCGAGCTTCGACAGCAATCGTGGGGCGAGGGTGTCGGTTGGTACACGCAGAGTTCGGTCTCCCTCGAACCGGCGCAGTGGTCCGCGTTGCGGGGAGGTGTTTCGCGTCCGGCCCGATCGACCCCGACGGAATGGCAGCCGCGCATCGTGCGAGCCGAAAGCGCCTGATGCTCAGGATACTCTGGCGGCAAGGCTAGGCCGTCTTGGAAGCGGTCGCGGAGCCGCCGGCGGCGGATTGCTCTCTGAGCAGCTTCCCGAATTCATCCGCACCCTCTTGCTCCTCGATCAGGATGTCCTCGAGGAACACCTCCAGGGCCCGATCGCCATCACACAGAGCGAGAGCTTCGTTGTACAACCCAACTGCGGCCGATTCGAACTCCAGTGCGTTTTCCAGCATCTCGTGCAGATCGTTGGTCTGCTTGACATTGTTTCGCTCCAGACTGGGCACTCCTTCCAGAGCGACGATCTTGTCGCCGATCGATTTGGCATGCCCAAAACACTCCTTGGCGCTGGACGAGAACGTCGAGGCGTAGACAGCTCGCCAAACGCCGTGGACGAGGAAGGAGGCCTGGGCGTATTGAGCGACGCCTGTCCACTCGTGTCGCAGGATGTCGTTCAGTTTGTCGATGACTGGCTGGTTCATGATTAGCTCCTTCTGGTTTCGCGAGATCGCGATGGGGTGTGAGGTTGAGCCTGGAATCATAACGACCTATCGGCAGAAGGCAATATCGCTATAACTCTTTTTGAATAAAAAACTTACGTCAACTCTATCGATAACCAATCTCGCGCAGTCTCTCGTTGGGAGGAGCTTGGCGTGATACCGAATATCGTTCTCGACCAGAACAGCTATCCCGGTTGCGGGACCCGCCCAGGCGGATCGAATCGGCAGGCCACATGGCGTTCCCCTGGGCACCCCTCTCGGCGTGCTTTCGACACGCCTTGACAGTGTTTAAGGAGGGCCATAGCATGAGCCGTTTGTCAGCAATCTAGAGATTTGGGCCATGGCCGTACCAAAGCGAAAACACTCAAATTCACGGACCGGCAAACGTCGATCTCACGACCAAAAGAAGCCCCGACCGCTGAACTACTGTCCCAAATGCAGCACGGCTGTCCCAACACATGTCGTTTGCCCAACATGTGGATCGTATATGGGTCGCACGGTTGTCGAGACGGGTGACGGGTAACGCTTGTTGGGGACCTAGGCCAATACCGATTGGGCCGATTCTGCGGAAACGACTCCGTTGAGCAAAACAGCATTTCTCTTCCCCGGTCAAGGTGCGCAGACCGTCGGCATGGGTCGCCAGGTTGCCGCACAACTACCGCGCGCGGGGGAATTATTTTCGCGCGCCAATGAGGTTTTGGGGTACGACTTGTCGGCGGTCTGCTTTGACGGTCCCGCCGAAAAACTGAATTCAACTGTCCACAGTCAGCCCGGCCTGTTTGTCGCCAGCCTCGCGGCGCTTGAGCAGTTGTCGGCGGATCGGCCTGAGGCGGCGAACGAATGCGCGATGGCTGCGGGCCTTAGTTTGGGCGAGTACACGGCGGTGGTTTTCGCCGGCGTGATGGACTTCGAGACCGGGTTGCGAGTTGTCCAAGCGCGCGGCGAGGCCATGCAGGCGGCGGCGGACGCCGTCGACAGTGGAATGGTAAGCATCTTGGGCCTCGAGCCGGACCGGATCGCCGAGTTGTGCGAGCAGGTCCGCGCAGACGGGGAGGTATTGCGGACGGCCAATTTACTCTGTCCGGGCAACACGGTCGTCTCGGGCCACTCAACCGCTTGCCAACGCGTCGCCGAAGCGGCCGACGCGGCGGGGGCCATGAAGACAATCCCGCTGGCTGTGGCCGGAGCCTTTCACACGCCGCTGATGGAGTCAGCCGTGGCGAGACTGACGGCGGCCCTGGCGGACGCCGACCTGAAACCTCCCCGGATTCCCGTCGTCTCCAACGTGGATGCGCAGGCTCACACCGACCCCGACGAGATCCGAGAGCTCTTGATTCAGCAGGTCGTTTCACCTGTTCGTTGGGAGGACTCGATGCGGGCGATGTTGTCGGCGGGCGTCGACCAGTTTGTCGAGATTGGTCCCGGACGTGTGTTGCGGGGGCTGTTGCGACGAGTCGATCGGAGAATCTCCTGCGAGAATGTCGGATGTTGATTGCTGGAATTGATTGTTGGAATTGGTGCGTGAATGAACCCTTCGTCGCGAACGCCGCGGCGGGAAACCTGAGGTGACTGCAAATGAGTCTCGACACGCTCAAAGTCGACTTGGCGGGGCAAACGGCGATTGTCACGGGAGCTTCCCAGGGGTTGGGTCGCGCGATGGCGATCGCCCTGGCGGCCAACGGAGCGCGGGTCGCCTGCGTGGCGAGAAACGCCGAAAAACTGGCGGCGGTCGTCAACGAAATCTCAGGCGACGGCGGTCAGGCCGAAGCCTTCAGTTGTGACGTGACCAGCAAGGAGAGCGTTGAGTCGGTGGTCGACGGCGTCGCCGACGACTGGGAACGGCTCGATATCCTCGTCAACAACGCCGGCGTTACTCGCGACACGCTACTGCCGCGGATGACGGACGAGGAGTGGGACACGGTGATTGAAACCAACTTGCGAGGCACGTTCTTGTTCTCCCGCGCGGCGTCGCGGCACATGATGCGGGCTCGGTACGGGCGCATTATCAACGTGTCGAGCGTCTCCGGTCTGATCGGCAACCCCGGTCAGACCAACTACTCGGCGTCCAAGGCGGGAATGATCGGCCTCACCCGCAGCCTGAGCCGCGAATTGGCGGGCCGCAAGGTGACCATCAATGCGGTGGCCCCGGGTTTCATTGAAAGCGAAATGACAAAAGCGCTGGGTGATATTGTGATAACGGAGGCGAAGAAGCGCATTCCCGCCAAACGTCTGGGAACACCTGAGGACGTGGCGGCGACTGTGCTTTTCCTCGCCAGCCCGGCGGCGGCGTACGTCACCGGGCACACACTGACGGTGGATGGGGGAATGACCGGATAAGATTCTAAACTCAGCCGGGTCCCCTGCCTTGACCTGTCGGTTATGAATCCTCTATCTTGTGGCTCGTATTTGAGCGCAATTCCTGCTTCACAGCGGATTTCCTTCAATCCACATGCGACAGCAACTCGAGAATTTGATTAATGGAGGACGGTGAAGGTGTCCATTTCCGACCGCGTCATTGACATCGTCGCCGATCAACTCGGTTACGATCGAGAAAAGATCACGAAAGCAACTTCGTTCGTCGACATGGGCGCCGATTCGCTGGATACCGTCGAACTCGTCATGGAACTGGAGGAGGAATTCGACATCCACATTCCAGACGACGCCGCCGAGAAGATCCAGACTGTCGGCGAGGCGATTGATTTCATTGAAGAGCAATCTTCTTAAGGAATGCGGGCGGGAGTATGAATCGGCGCGTCGTCGTTACTGGGCTCGGTGTCGTCACATCTCTTAGCTGCCAAGTCAACGAACTCTGGGCGAAGTTACTTTCGGGCGACAGCGGGATACACCCGATTCGAGTCGTCGATCCTGAACCGTTCAAGGTCAAGTTCGGGGGCGATGTCTACGACTGGGATCCCAGCGACTATATTGCTCACAAAGAAAACAAGCGGCTCGACCGCTTCACTCAGTTTGCGCTGGTCGCAGCCACCGACGCCGTCAACGACTCGGGAATCGACTTCGACGAAGAACCCTCTTTCCGCTCGGGCATCATCCTCGGCTCCGGGATCGGCGGGCTGTTCACCATCGAGGCTCAGGTCCGCAAACTTCTCGAACGGGGCCCCGATCGCGTCTCCGCCTTGACCATCCCCAAACTGATGCTCAACGCGGCTGGCGGTACGATCTCGATCAAGTACGGAATGCGGGGTCCCAATTGGACAGTCGCCACGGCGTGCGCGAGTGCGACCAACGCGATCGGTGACGCTTTCAAGGCGATTCAGCACGACGACGCGGACATCATGATCACGGGCGGCACCGAAGCGGCCATGACGCCGATGGGAATCAGCGGCTTTCAAAACATGCGCGCCCTGTCGCTGAGGAATGACGACCCGCAGCGGGCGAGCCGACCATTCGACGCCGATCGCGATGGCTTCGTGTTGAGTGAAGGCGCCGGCATCCTCATCTTCGAAGAACTAGAGCACGCCAAGAAACGTGGGGCGAAGATTTACGGCGAGGTGCTGGGCTTCGGAGCCAGCGGCGACGCCGGGCATATCACTCAGCCCGACGAGCAGGGAGCCGGGGCGGCGCGAGCCATGTCGGAAGCCCTCCAAGACGCTGAACTCGACCCCACAGCAATGCACTACATCAACGCTCACGGCACCAGCACGCCGCTCGGCGACAAGGCCGAAACCAAAGCGCTCAAGGGCGTCTTCGGCGAACATGCGCAGAGTATCAATGTCTCCAGCACGAAGAGTCACCTTGGCCATTCGCTGGGAGCCAGCGGCGGTATCGAACTCGTCATCACGATGAAGGCGATCGAGACAAGCGTCTGTCCGCCCACGATCAATCTCGAGAACCCCGATCCCGAGTGCGATCTCAACTACACGCCCAACGAACCCCATGAACGCCGGATCGAAACCGCCATGAGCAACAGCTTTGGGTTTGGCGGGCACAACGCGTCGGTCGTTGTCGGCGCGCTGCGGTAGTCGATCGAGTTTCGTCGGAGCTATCGCCGGCGACGAGTTCGATCGCGCGGGTTGGGCACGAACTGGTAGACACCGCCGTTTTCCAACGCAATCGGTTTCAAAGAAGCCTCGCACGCCAGGCTGTGAAAACCGATCGTGTGAACGACCACATCGACGTCGCGTTCGCCCGTCTCGGCGTTGAAGCTGCCGTTCTCGGTCCGCAAATAGTCGCGCGTCGGATCGACAAACTCACCGTCGGACAGCAGGAAAATCGCGTCCGCGTTAAGCCGCAACGCCAATTGCATGGAGTGGTACGGTCTCGTCTCGGCGCCAAAATCAATGCTGCCCAGCCAGCGGCGGAGCTTGGTCGTGTTGCGGTCGGTGGCCGGGAGCAGATCTTTTTCGGGCCGATCTTGCTGGAACATGGCGTGTGTGTCGTGATCGAAGAAGATCACGTAGAAGGACTGCGTTGGCTGGAGGCGGTCGATGGCCGCGATCAGTTCGCGGCAACAGGCGATCCATTTGCGGCCCGTCATGCTTCGCGAGCTGTCGACGACGAAGACGAAGCGATTGCCTGCCGCCTGGACACCAAAGAACTCGGCGCCCTGCTCGCCATCCCCCTCTTCCGCAGCTCCTTCACCGCCGTCACCGACGAACTGCCCGTCGGCGCCGACCAGTGCGTTTGCAGCGGTGGGCGAGACGATGTCGTCGCGCCACTCGATCACCTCCCAGGGAGCTTTGAGCGACGCCGCGGGGTTGGTTGAGTGCGTCGTGGCCACCTCAAACAGCTTGGTTTGCTCGGTCGTCTCCGTCGGCGGGGCGACCCGCACGTTGACCGTTTCCAGCGTCTGCTCCTGTTCGGCGGGCGGTGAGTAGATGAGTCGCGGGGCCGTTTGTGGAGTTTCGGTCAGATAGGCGACGGCTCCCGTCAGCGTGACAGCCAAGTGAAACACGAGGCTCCAGAGGGCGGCGTTTCCTTCGCGCAGCAAGGCCAACCGGCCGACTGCCCCAGCCGTCGTGGCGATCTCCGGCGCCACCCCGACAGGGGCGGCTTGGGTCGGAATCTCAATTGCGGGTGTCTTCAATGCACGCATTTCTCCTTTCCCTGTTGTAGCGAGGAGAGCCTCAAACGAACAGCAAAAATCGTCGCCAATTTGGGTTGTGAGCCCTGCCTATCCTCCGTATACTCCCGCCCCGCTCAATTCGTAAAACTCCGTCGGACCAAGGAGGGAACCGATGGTCACCCGCAAACCGACACTGCGTTCCAGCACCACCCCTGGTAGTTCGCAATTTCAGCGTTCGGCGGCCCGTCTGGCCGCCCTCACCGCCTGCACGACTCCCCTGCTGTGGCTGCTGCTTGCCGGTCTGGCGGAAGCTCAGTTGAGGCCCACCTTGCTGCGATCGCCGGGGGCGAGTGAGGCGAGCGGCGACCGCTTCTACGAACGGCGGGGTCTGCGACTGACGGCCGACTCGCGAGATCGCTTCGTGACGCGCGGGAGCGGCGGAGATCGACCGGACACATTCCGCGATGACGGCTTTGGCAGACGGCTGGACGCCGGAGACGACCGGGATACACAGCTGCGAACGCGGACGGTCGGTCGCACTCGCACGGCCCCCGTTCGTCCCAATCTTGACGTCACCAAAGGAACCGGATCGTTGCCCAACGATCACGGCCAAGTCTGGCGCGAATACAATCTCCGCCCCTACACGTCGCGCGTTGAGGCTGAGGACCCGGAGTACGCCGTGCTGGATTGGATCCGCCGCGAGACGGGCGACGACGTTTGGAACACAGGCGCCCTGTCGGTTCTCTGGGCGAATGCGGACAAGTTGATCGTCTACCATACGCCCGAGGTCCAACGCACGGTCGCCAATCTGATCGATCGATTCATGGCTGGGGCGGCGGAAAAATGGGATCTCAGTACGCGGCTGATCACGCTCAAGAGTCCAAATTGGCGGGCCCGCGCGCTGCCGCTGCTGGAGCCCGTCAACGCTCGCTCGCCGGGCGTGGACGCTTGGTTGATGAGCAAGGAGAACGCGGTCGTACTGTTGGCGCAACTGCGCAATCGCACGGACTTCAGTGAGCACTACGCCATGCATCAGCCTCTGGACACGGGGCAAAGCCACAAGATTCAGCGATACCGCGATCGCGACTACGTGCGGTCGGTCCGCTGGGCTCATCGGCAGTTCGGAGCTGTCCGCCCCGAACGCGATGCGATCGCGGAAGGGTACACTTTGCAGATCAGTCCGCTGTTCGATCCGGCCGACCGATTGATCGATGCGGTCGTCAAGTGCCAGATCGATCAAGTTGAACAGTTCGTACCTGTGACATTGACCGTCAACGGCGCGAACAACCAGAAGCAGCGCGTCAACATCGAGGTGCCGCAGATTGTGAGCTGGCGGCTGCACGAGCGTTTCGTGTGGCCGCAGGACAAAGTCCTGTTGCTCAGTTGCGGAGTCGTGGCGGCGCCGACGAAGGACAGCAAAGGTCGCTTCCCCCTGCCGACAGCGAATGGGCGCGCCGACGCGTTGCTCTTCATACAGAGCAACGGGACGGTGGGGGAAGCGCTCCGCGGGCTGGAGCGTGGCGACCGCACGGCGCGGCAACCCGGCGGCTTCAACAGACGCTATTGAGGCCAGCCCACGATTGCAGTTTGGCCGCAATTGGGCCGCTCGACCGGGCGTCCACCTGCGCGAATCCGCCGGGCGATTCTCCTCAGCGGATCGCCTGAGCCGGCCGGTTCGGCGCGGCAACTCCGTCTTTCTGCCCATCGGAAATCAGCTAGAATTGTCCTTTCCCTCCAACTGGGCTGTGGCCCTGAAATACAATAGAGCCCATGTTTGCAAGCCCGATTGCCAATAACTGCTGGCCGTTATGAGCGGGATACGTCGCGTTGTCATCACCGGATTTGGGTTGATCAGCCCGCTCGGGAACTCGCCCGAGGCGCTCTGGAACGCTCTGCAACAGCGGCGGAGCGGCGTGGTCCGATTGAGCTCGCTGCCGGTCGACTCGCTGCCAATTCAGTGCGGCGGTGAGGCTCGGGATTTCACGGGCGACATCGGAGACTTCGGGCCGCTCGACAAGGCCAAGACGCGAGCTATCAAGCGCGGCCGCAAGTTGATGTGCCGCGAAATCCAAATGGGCGTCGCCGCCGCTCAACTGGCGCTCGACCACGCCGGCCTGAGCGAAGACATTCGCAACCCCGAACGGACGGGCGTCGTGTTCGGCTCCGATTACATCATGACGACGCCGTTCGAGTTCGTCGACGGAATTGGCGCTTGCTTGAATGACGACGGCACGTTCGATTTTGATCGCTGGGGAGTCGACGGACGCGAGAAGGTCGACCCTCTCTGGCTGCTCAAATTCCTGCCCAACATGCCGGCCAGCCACATCACGATCTACAACGACCTGCGGGGGCCGAACAATTCGATTACGCTCCGTGAAGCCTCGGCCAACCTCTCGCTCGGCGAAGCTTATTGCACGATTTCGCGCGGCAGCGCCGACGCCATCGTCGCCGGAGCAACGGGTACACGAGTCCACCCGCTGCGCACTCTCCACGTCATTCTCCAAGAAGAGCTCGCCGCCCCGAACGGAGTCGCGCCGGAGCAGCTGAGCCGGCCGTTTGACGCGGGTCGCTCGGGCATGGTCATCGGCGAGGGCGCCGGTGCGATCGCCCTCGAGGAGCTCGAAACGGCCCAACGTCGCAACGCTACGATTTATGGTGAAGTGGTCGGATACGGGTCGTCGACCGTGATGAGTCGGCGGGGTGAGCCGAACTGTGGTTTGGCGGTCGAGAACGCGATCCGCCAATCGCTGGCGACCGCCAAGTGCGCCGCCGATTCAGTCGGACACGTTCACGCCCACGGAAACTCCTCCCTCCGCCAAGACGCGCAAGAGGCGCAGGCGATTCGCCGCGTCTTCGGCGACAACACGCCACCCGTCACGGCGCTCAAGAGCTACACCGGCAACCTGGGCGCCGGCGCAGGCGTTGTCGAAGCGATTTGCAGCATCCAATGCCTCAACGCAAACCAACTTGCCCCCGTGCTCAATTTCGAGACACCCGATCCGGAATGCCCGATCGCCGTCAATCAAGATTGGTCCACTCCGGCGGGCGACAGCTTCGTGAACGTCAATTTCTCGCCGCAGGCGCAAGCCAGCGCCGTGCTCATCAAACGATTCGAGTAGACATCTGGCGACGAGAAACGGCCCTATCGCTCGGCCTCTGCACCTGGACTATCCCTGAACTCTGGCGTCATCTCTGGGGCGTCGCTGCTCCGCCCCGAGTCCGCTCGACCTTGACGGCGGCGGCGAACGCGCGCTTGGTGAGCGTACCGGCGGCGAGTTCGTCGAGCATCGCTTTGGTCGCCACAACGCGGATCCTGCCTTTTCTTTTCGCTGTCGCCGGCGATGTTTCGACGCGAGCCAAATGGGCCGCCACGCGAGTCAGGAAACTGGCCGCGCGCGGCTGCCGATCGAGGTGATCCTCGATGGCCGCCTGCAGCAGTTGAAGTCCTTTCTGCTCCGCCGATGGATCGTCCTTCCGCAGCGCTGCCGCGGCCGCTCGGATCCCCTTCATCGCCTCGCTTTCCCCCTGCTGCTCCTGGCACGACGCCAACTTGAGGACGACCCGAAGATAGGCGGCGTGGACAAGGCCCTCGGCGTCGTCGGCTCCTGTCTTCATCTCCGCAAGCACTTTTTCGTAGGCCTCCATGGCGAGGTCGAGCTGTCCCTGTTTCAGCCGCAGATCACCGATTCTCTCCTGGTTGCCCACGGCCGGTTCGGGGGCGTTCGCCCGCCCGCTTGGTGAAGCTTCATACTGCAGGCTCAGCACGATTCGATCGGTGACGGCCAGGTGTCGGAAGTTGGAGCCGACCTCCGCCAGCACGCCGATCAAATCTCCAACGACCTCGTCGTGGGTCGGTCGACTGGTGAGTCCCTTCTCCCATTCCGCGGACGCCGCGTTCCAGGCCGCGCTGGTGGCGAAGTTCGTCGCGGCGTGGCATTTCGCGCAAACTGACATCGGGTCGATCAGCGGAGACAGCCCCTGCACACGCCGCCGCGTTCGCTCCCACCGACTGAGCGGATCGGCGGGCGGCTTGGCGGACGATCGGCGTTCCAGCGGAGCCGGAATCCGCATCTGCACAATGACTCCCCAGCCATCGATGTAGTCAGCGATCGGAGCGGTCAGTTCTTTGGCAGCCCCTGCGTGGCCGTCGATGAGATTGGGCGTTTGCGGAGTGAACCAACCGTGGCCCGAGCCGGCCAGGTCCAGGTGATGGGTCCGCCAGAACATCCCGCCCACGCTCTCCTCCACCATGCGAGTCAGCACTTGCAGATCCTCTTCGCGCTCACCGCGTCGCGCCGACACAGCGCGCACGCCCGTGTCGTTGATCAGCGACAGATCCACTTCGGGCCGCCGGCCCTGCCCGTACGTCGCACTCGCGATGCACGTCAGCAAGCAGACGACGACCATCGAGAGACGATATGGCGTATGCATTTGACTTCTCCTGTAGTCACTTGAATGAACTGATCTGATTGCGTTTCCCAAAACGAGCTGAGCGCCGGCAGCTAAACGCCGGCTATTGCGCGACCGCCGATTCGGTTAGCAGAGCCTGCCAGTCGATCGTTGCGTTCGAGTCGGGTTGGAGCTCGTCTCGCCGTTGGGGACGAACAGTGCCCATCGGTTGGGCAGTTGAACTCCAGCGAGCAAAACGAAGTTCTTCACTTTCCATTTGCTCGACGACGATGCCGAGCAGTTCGCTGAGTTCATCGAGTTGGCGGCGTTGTGAGACGAGCATCTCGACCATCGACGCCGTGTCCGCGGAGGACTTGCCCGCCGTGGAGACAAAGTGTTGCGGGCTTTGCGAGTGGTCGGCGGTGGGGTTGTTTGACGGCGAATTCAAATGGTCGCCCCACTGCACAATCAGTTGGCGTCCACGCCACTCGACGCGAACCTGGGCCGCGGCGAATAGGCTCAGCATCACTCCGATACAAACCGCAGCCACACCACAGCGGGTCCAGACCGCGCGGCTCCGCTGAGCCCGCACGGCCGCCGCTCGCAGCACCTGGATCGCCGCCGACTCGTTTCGAATCGCCCGGCCGTCTTCAGGCGGACTTTCCTGTGCGGAGTGATCGAGAGCCTGCTGGGCTCTCGCCAGGCGACTGAACTCGTCTCGGCAGACAGCGCATTGATCGATGTGCTCGCGGCCGGGGGATCGATCTTCTTCGGCCTCGCCGTACAGCAGATCGACGATCTGGTCGGTTGTCAGATGGAGTGTTTTCATTTCTGGCTCTCGATGTCTCGACGGATTCCGTGTTGGGCCAAATCTCCTTCGAGTCGCGTCAGGGCGGCGTGCAACCGCGATTTGACCGTACTGGGCGGAGCGCCCGTGGCGTCGGCTATTTGTTGAAAGGTGAGTTGGCCATAGTGTTTGAGCACGACGACCTCACGTTGGCGGGCGGGCAGGCGGTCGATGGCCGCCTCGACGATTTCGCGGAGTTCGCGGGCGACGGCAACCTGTTCGGGGCCGCCGTCGACAACAACCGGCTCCTCGCTCAACGACTCCGTGTCGCGTCGGCTTCGCCACAGATCGCGACAGAGGTTGATGACGATGCGATGCAGAAACGGCGCGAAGCTGGCGGACGGCGTATAGCGCGGACTAGCGGCGAGAACGCGGACGAAGACCTCCTGTCGCAAGTCGTCGACTTCAGCTGGGCGACCAGTCGCGCCAACGTGCGGCCGACCACGCGCCGCCAGCGGGAGACCAACGTCGCGAACGCCTCCTCGTCTCCGGCCCCTGCGCGGGCCATCAATTCGTGGTCGGTTTCCAAATCGACATCCCAACAAGCGGCGGCTGCAGTGCGAGAAACATCTTTTCTCCGAGTTATTAAACGAACCTGGCGACGATTTGGACGATCATTTTTTGGAATTGGATCAAAGCCGCCCACCGGCCTCCGGCACGGCGCGCAGTTCTCACCGCCTCGGCGACCGTAGGTGCGACGGCGGCGACGACGGTAGAGGAGCGAGAAATGGGCGGCGACTTGTATTTTTGCACGTCGGCGGACCGGTCAGCTCAGGTTGACACTTTGGCGCCCGGGCGGTATTTTGACCGGATTATTGAATGCGTAAGTTGTCGTGCAGTAACCCTTTTTTCCTTCGCAACAACCTCGTGGCGGCCTCCCCACAATAACTTGGAGGCGCGACGCAGGCCGCGGCGAACGGTCTCCACCTCGTCTTTTTGTTCGAGGAGGCGGCCGCCAGTCAGCGGCGTTTTTGTTGGAACAAGGCGTTTCGGCGCCTCAACACGGATTGTCCCAAGGCGGCGGCAGCCACCGAAACCAATGAGCGAGTGAGCATGAATCCCAGCGAGATGCTCCGCATCGTCGATTCACTCCATCGGGAGAAACATATCGACAAAGAAATCGTCTTTCAGGCGATCGAAGCCGCGCTGATGTCGGCCGTCAAACGCCACTTTGAAATCGACGATGAAACTGAGATCACTGTTAGCATCAATCGCGAGGATGGAACGCTTTCAGCCATCTGCAATGGCGAAGTGCTCGATCAAGATCTCATCGGACGCATCGGCGCTCAAACGGCCAAACAAGTCATTATTCAGAAAATTCGCGAGGCGGAGAGAGATTCCCTGATCGAGGAGTTTCGCGCGCAAGTCGGCGAAATGATCACGGGAATCATCCAGCGCGCCGACGGAGCGGCCTCCACGGTCCAGGTGGCCAACGTCGAAGCCATTCTCCCCCGCAGTGAACAAATTCCCGGCGAGACCCATCATGTGAACGAGCGAGTGCGGGCGATCGTATGCGACGTGCGGCCCCAGGGCAGCCGCGTCAAAGTCGTGCTCAGCCGCACCCGCCCCCAACTG
>JASMLW010000456.1 GCA_030748485.1 Pirellulaceae bacterium | reverse complement strand
TACTACGCGATTCCATATCGCGGCGGTGTTGTGAATGGAACGCCCATTGGTCGCGACTTCGTCGCGAGGTCCTCCCCGGCAGGGAGGACCTACCAAGCAGGGAGGACCTACTACGCGATTCCCTATCGCGGCGGTGTTGTGAATGGAACGCCCATTGGTCGCGACTTCGTCGCGAGGTCCTCCCCGGCAGGGAGGACCTACCAAGCAGGGAGGACCTACTACACAGGGAGGACTTACATGCGTTCGGCTGCCGCTTGCAGCAGAGCGCGAACGTCGTCGCCGATCCAATCCTGACCGGCCGCCCATGTCATTTTCTCGCGCAGGGCGGCGGCGCTTTGATCGGAGATTTTCTCACCGCACCGCAGCCAAGCGACGGCGATAGCCGAGATATAGAGTGCGGCGGCGACTTGGCGCGGCAGCCGGCCATCGCTGGTCGAGCCGCAGGTTTTGGCGAATTGCTTCACATCGGTCAACATTTCGAGGCTGGGTTGCTGTTGCTGCAACAGCCCGCCGAACGTCAGCGCGTCGCCGGACGCCGTCGCCGCGTCGCGCTGGCTGCTCAAATCAATCGCCAGCGGAGTCTTCATCTGGTGCGAGAAGACCGACGCCAATTCGTCGTCGCGCCAGAGCTCGCCCTCCAAAGCGTCGATCTGAAACAGGTCGGCGAGTGTTCTTGTCGGCTCGTTCATAGGTCAGGGCTTCTCGTGTTGCTCATTCGCGGACCGCTGGTCAACCGGCCACGATCCGCTGCAGATCTTGAATCTCTTCCTCGATCTCGGCGTCGTCGGCGACGTACTGGCTGACGACGAGCCGCAAGACGCGCGCGTACATCCGTTTGCCCGTCATCAACGCGTTGGAAGCTTGTGCGGGCGATTCGTAGCACGATTGCTCGATGATTTCGTCGTACCCGAGCGGCTCGGCTCCCTCGAGGATCGGAGCGAGAATACGGCCGTGAAAGATCGTCCACAGTCCGCCGCGATCCGACTGGCGACACTCTTGCTCCATTCGTTCCGACGCTTCGGCGACCACCTGCCGCGCCCATTGCACGTCAAAGGCGCGATCGGGGGTCAAGTCGCCGGCCTGGCCGAGCGGCGTCTCCTGTGGATCGAGCGGAGCGGCTCGATCGGCCTCTCGCTTCTTGGCCATCTTCTTTTCGATCTGCTGCAGGACGTAGTTGTCGAGTGATTTGAGCAGCAGGCTGCGGAACTTACCCCGTTCGGGCTCGGCCGCACCGACCAGGTTTCGCTCCAGGATCTTGTTCTCGATGAAGCCCTGCACCAGGTCGTCCGCGTCGTTGGGTTGCATGCGACGCTTCAACACGACGTGCGCTTTGAGCGCCGACCAGTAGCGGCTGAGCAACTCCTGGAGAGCTTGCGACTGTTGCTCGTCGACCTTGTCCCCGGCGTGCCGGACCAGCGACCAGTTGGTGGTCGGAAAATGGTCGGGGCCGCCGAATGGATTTTCTGACATCGCTTGCCTGACATTGCTTGCCTGACGCGCTGGCCTGACGCGCTCACCTGGCGGTCACTGGTCATCGTCGCCCGTTGTCTCGGCGCTGGTGGCAATGCAGCGGCCGTGCTGCTCGGCGCGCTGATCTGCTGGTCGGTATTCGCGGATTCAGCGGACGACGACCGGGCGCGGCGTCCAGTCGTCAAGCAGACGGAGCGAAATCCGGAGCCAGCCGACGAGCCGACCGCGGCCGAGGAGCCTGTGGCGGCGACCGCTCCGCAGATTGAACCCAAGCCGGAGAAACCACCGGAAGCAGCGCCCCGCGCTCGCCGGTCGACCGAGCCGCCGGTGCAATTCACCGGCACGATCGACTCGTCCTCCAAAATGTATACGCACCGATTTGATGTCGCTCCCGCATTCCCTGTGATCGTCATCGACCCGGCCACTCTCCATCTCGGCGATCGACCGCAACCGGAGTGGACGCCGCGGGAGCCGCAGGGCACGAGCGTGACTTTGAAATTCGACTTCCCCGCCGATGCTCCCGACACGTCGCCCACGCTCTCAATCGAGCTGTTCGCGTGCCGGCGCGAGTTCCCCGTCTTGCTCAACGGCAAGCCGTTCGGCGCGCTGCCGGTTCAAGCGGAGGCTGCGTTCACGACAGTTCAGTGGCGATTGCCGCGGGGCGAGTTGTTGACTGGCGAAAACGAATTGCGGTTCGCGACGACGCCCGACGACAAGGGCGTTCACGGCAACGTCTTGCTGAAGAACGTCCGCCTGAGCGCCGAGTATCCGCGACTGTATCGCGTGGAACTAAGCCGTCTTCCTGGCGCGGATACGAGATTGCAGTGTTTTCGTCTCGAGGGCGATGAGCGAATCTCGCAGTTCGAATTGAACAACGTCTTGAAAGAGGGAGAGGAGATTCACTCGAACTGGGCCGCCGCGCCCGGATCGTACGAGTTGCAAGTCGGTGCGGACGGCGTCAATCCCGACGTCGAGTATCTGTTGGAGCTCGATCCTCTCGAGTTCGTGACGGCTCATCACGAGCGCGAGCCGAACGACGCGCCTGCGCAGGCCACTCCGATTCTGTTCGACAAAGAGGTCGCCGGATATACGCCGTGGGGCCGCGACATCGATTACTTCGACTTCACGATGGAGCAAGCGGGTTACGTTCGCATCGATCTCAAGGCGGCTCCCCAACTCGACCTCGCCCTTTCCGTCCACAACGCCCGCAACACACAACTGCGAGTCGTCGATGCGAGTGAAGCCGGAGAAGGCGAGAAGATTCGCCACATGTGGTTGGCTGAGGGACAGCACAGAATTCTCGTTCAATCGAAGGGCCACCTGACGGCCAACCTCGACCAGCCGTATCAACTGCTGTTGCGGCGGGCGGCCGAGCAGCCCGGATTCGAGATCGAACCGAACGACCATTCCAGCCTCGCCACTACGGTGGAGCTGGGACAGTCGATGCGCGGCCGGCACGAGCCGGCGGGCGAGGTCGATTGGTTCCAGTTCGAAGTGCCCGAGCAGACCAAGATGGTCGCCGATCCGCGACGCATTGTGCGCGTCCGCGTAACCTCTCTGGACGGCGTCGAATACCAAGTCCGCCTGTCTCGCGACCAGGACCGACAGATGGCCTGGGGAAATCGCGGTGAGGATTATGCGGTCACTAATTGGTTGGTGGCCCCCGGCGCAGCCAAGATCGGTGTCGCCGGACGCCAGGTGGGCAAGACGGTCGACGGACAATCGTACCGTCTCAAGGTGGAGGTTCTGGACCGCGCCGAAGCGGGCTACGCCGTCGGCAACGACACGCCGGATGGGGCGCTGACGCGAACCGTCGGTCAGCCGTTCCGCTCGTGTCTCTATCCGTGGCAAAACTCTGACTATTACAAGATGACGTTCACGAGCGACGACATCGTGTACCGATTGCGCGACGTCCGCCGCTCGCTGCGTCGCGGCTTGCTGGGGATCGAACTTCAGGACGCCACGCGGACGCCCATCCTGCAACTGACCAACAGCACGATCGAGAACTGGACTCCCCGGCCCGGCGAGTATTACTTCAAGGTCTTTCGTCGAAACACGTACGACCGCTCCGCCGAACACTACGAACTGCGGCTCGAGGAACAGCGGGTCGTCAGTCGCGGTGAGGAGAGAGAATTCAACGACGCGGCCGAGACCGCCTCGGTGCTGCCTTGCGGAACGGATGTCGTCGGCTGGTTTGCGCCGGTCGGAGATGTCGATTGGTATCGCATTGAGATTCCACCGGAAGCATCCGACTTGATCTACGCGATCGAACTCAAATCCAAGTCGACCTACGCCGACCTCCGCATGCAGATCATCGCAGCGGATGGAACGACGCCTCTGCGCGATGTGAATGATCAACCTGTCGGAAAAGCCGAGCGGCTGGAGGACTGGTCCTTCGCCCCCGGCGTCTATTACGTCACCGCCGCTGTGGCCAACGCGGAGTTGCAAAAGAACATTCGCTACACGTTGCGCTGCGAGGAAACGGGGCGGCAGAAGGCGGGCGCCGAGTTCGAACCCAACAATGAACTGGCGCAGGGTACGCCGTTGAAGTTGGACTTGCTGTCCAACGGTCGCTGCGCGTCGCGGAACGACGTCGACTTCTTCGCTCTACACAACCCGGCCAAACAAGCCAAGCTCGTTCAGTTCCGGCTCAACAGCCCAGATCAAGCTCACGATGTCTGTATCGTGAACGAGGCGGGGGAGACAATCTCGCCAATCCGCACGACGCTGTCACGGAATGTGGACTTCCAAAACTACGTGTTGGGTCCGGACAAGTCGCTGTTCGTCAAGGTCGTCGCCGGACGACTCTACAGCGAACGCCAGGCGGGCTACGTTCTCAAGGCGCTCGACCGCGGAGACTGGAACTCAACCGTTGAACGGGAACCGAACGGGGACGGACTGCCGCCCACGGATTTGGTTGCCGACACGACAGTCCGCGGTATGATCCCGCGACGCGACGATGTGGACTGGTACGAGTGGACTTCACCCCAGGACGATCGGTTTCAACGCCTGATCATCGAGCCTCCGGCCCAGCAGGTCCTGCGAGCCGAAGCGTACTTTCAGCCGAACGACGGCGAGCGGTGGAAGATCTTCTTGACGAACGTCGACCGCCGCTTTGAGTTGCCGAATTTTCGTCGACTCGACGGACGCGTGCTTCTCAAGATCACTAGTTCTCAGCCGGGCGATAATCCGTACACGATCCGCTTAGAGACTCAGCCGCAACGACTCGCTCAGAACGACATCGAGCCCGACGACGTCCAACCGCTCTTCAAGCCGTTGACCGCCGGGACGTCAATCGAAGGGGCGTTCTATCACGACGGCGACTACGACAATTATCTTGTCGAGGGCGACGGCCGTTCGATCTACAACCTGCACTTCGCATCGCGGGGCGACCAGCGAACTCGCCTCGAAATCATTCCGCTTGTCGAAGACGGCGCGACTGCGATCAAGACGATCGACGCTTACAAAACGGAACAGGTCATGCGATTCTGGCGGCCCGCCGCGATCAAATACTGGGTCAGGCTGCGAGCTTACCGAGGGGTCACTTACACTCTGCGACTGGAGCAGGCGGATCCGCAAGGACTGGCGCTGGAGTTGAACGATCGCTGGCAGGAGGCGACGCCCATCGCGCTCGGAGCCGACGTTCGCGGGCTACTCGACGTGCCGAACGATCACGACAACTACCACGTTCACGTCGCTGCCGAGCAGGGCGAGATGGCGACGCTCCAGTGGCAGGCTCCTTCGGACACCGACGTTTACTGGACGCATCTGGGACCGAACGGTTCGAGCACCAGGCGAGTTGTTCCGGCGGGCAAGACGCTGACGATCGCCAACGCTTGGCTCGGCCAAGGCGATCACTACTTCGGCGTCGCTTGGCGCCGCGGTGCGGGCGAATACAAGTTCAGCATCGACGCCGCCGAACCGTATGAACCGAACCGAGGTTATCAGATCTTTGGCGCTCAACCGCGACAGCAGCTCGCGACCGATGCGCCGATTCAGGGATCGTTGATTCCCTTCGACAAGGATGGCGACGAGTATACGTTCGACTTAGTCGAACCGTCGTCCGTGCGGATTGACGTCAGTGGTCTGCGCGGCGCCAATGTCATTCTGTCTCTCCGCGAGTTCTCGAACCAGGATTGGCGGGCGGCGAATGACACCGGAAAGGACCTTGGCGAGTCGTATTACGAAGCGTTCCTGAAACCGGGGCGGTATGTTGTGAATGTGACGGCGACGGCGCTGCCGGACGCGCGCGATTACACTCTGCGATTGCGAACGGGACCGGCAGGGTTCTTTTTCGCGCCTCCGCGGGCGAACGTGAAACGCAACTTGGCGCATCGCGCCTTCGGTGGCCGCATCGTTCGCGCGACATCGGAGTACAACGCGGGATGGACGGCGGCCAACTTGTTGGACGGCGACACCCTGACAGCCGGTTGGTGCTCGGTTAACACCGCGCTGCCCCAGGAAGTGGTGATTGGTTTCCTGAACAATCGTCCGATTCAGATCGACCAGATCTCGATCAATCCCCGCGCTCACGACAACCCGAACCATTGGGCCAGAGAAGTTGAAGTGCTCGTTTCCTCCCAGCCCGTTGCCGCAACGGCTCAACCAGACAACGAGAAGTGGGTTTCGCTCGGCACAGTTCAGTTGGCGAAAGAAGATGCGTACCACGAGTTGAATCTAGATTCGTCCACGACCGCTTCCGCCGTGATGCTGCGAATGAAGACCAACCACGGCGGCAGCTATTTCCAGTTGGGCGAGGTTCGAATCCGCGAGGCGGTTGCGTCCGACCAATCGCCGCTTAGCGATCAACTGGCGGTCGCACTCGAGCAGAGTCGCTTCGCCGGCGACGTCAATCTCTTGTCGGCTCACCTGGGCGGGCGGGTTGCCTCGTTCAGCTCCCAGGACAACGACGAATGGTCGGCGAACAATCTGATCGACGGCAAGGTGATTACGCCCTTCGGGTGGCGAACGAAAGTAGGTGTCGCCGAACCGGCCGAGGTCGTCTTGGAGTTGCCCGCCGTCGCGCCGCTCGCCCGACTCGCGTTTAGCAACCGGCTCGGATAC
Source organism: Pirellulaceae bacterium (assembly GCA_030748485.1). Taxonomy (GTDB): domain Bacteria; phylum Planctomycetota; class Planctomycetia; order Pirellulales; family Pirellulaceae; genus JASMLW01. The sequence continues at coordinate 22,229 of JASMLW010000456.1, read as the reverse complement.
GAGTCGTACTACCGAAAGAACCGCATCAAGGATTTGGAGATCTGGTTGTCCAGCGAGAGCGCGACAACCGGGTTTGAGAAAATCGCCACCGTGCGGTTGGACGAGTTTGACGGCTGGAAGTCGTTTCAGTTGCCGCAGCCGCGAAACGCGCGCTGGATCAAGTTGCGCGGGTTATCCAACTACGGCGGCGCCGAGGTTTCGTACGCGCTGGGTGAAGTGATGGCGTTCGCCGAACCGGGAGCCGCTAAGGTCAATGTCGTGAAGCAGTCCGTTGGCGACGCGCCGGTTCGCCTGCCCGGCGCGTTGCGACTCGACCAGTTCGACCGCGCGTTTCTCGGCGTCGACATCGAATCGAATGGCGCGGGCAAGGTTTCCTATCAGCACGCGATCGATGGCCAGGGCGTCACCTACGCCGACCTGACTGCGGGCAACCAAGGTACAGTCAAGGATCGTGTTTCCGACGTCGATATCAATTCCGATGACGAGGGGCCTCATCTGGCCAACGTCCTTGTCGGCGAGTGGACCGAGTACTCGGTCGAGGTCGCCAAGGCGGGCCGGTATGTGTTGAAGATCAAAGCGGCCGCTCAGAGCAAGAAGGCCGCACTGCACATCGAAGTCGACGGCGAAGATCGGACGGGAAGCTTGGTCATCCCCAGCCCGGACGCCGGCGCGACATGGCAGGAGTTCGAAACGAAGATCGATCTCACGCCGGGCAAGCACCGGATTCGCGTCGCGCTCGACAAGAACGATCCAGCGAGCGCGCTCGTTTGGCTGCAGTCGATCAGTTTTCGAACGGAGTAGGAGTTACGTCAGCAAACGCTCGCACACCTCACCGCCTGACAGCCTTCACGCCCGACCAGCCACTTTGGAAGGGAACAAACGTCTTGATGTACGTCAAGAAGACGCGGTCTGACGAAGTCGCCAGTCCCCACACGCCGAGCTTATTTTTCGGCTTGCCGTAATGACTCACCAGCCGCGGGCTTTGCGGTTTGGACACGTCGACAACTTGCAGTTCGCTGTCGCCGGCGGAGAGGTAGACGAGCTTGCGTTTTGAGTCGAACGACAGTTGATTTGTGTGGCCCGGGCTGTTGACCCAAAGGTTCTTCAGGGTGTGGGCGTCCCACGGATTCCACCAGCCGATTTGTTTCATCTTGCGAGGGTTGGAGATATCGACGATCTCCAGCCCCGCGTAGTCGACGGCGATGAAGGCGCGATTGCCGTCGAGAATGACGTTGTTGTAGGCCTGCTGCTTGCGAGTCATGGCTGCGTTGACGTAGCGGCCGATCTCGATTGGCTTGTTGGGATTCTTCACATCGAGGACACGCAGACCGCCCGCATCGTTGGCGACGAACAGGAGGTTCTTTCGAATCGCCAGGCCGCGCGAGTTGGGATGCTGTATCTTCCCTGGATTCGGACGTGGGAAGTTGACATCGGGTTGAAATGCCGAGAGCTGTCGAATGCGCGCGGGTTTGCTGATGTCGAAGATCATCACGCCCGCCGACATCGCGCCCAGGTAAGCGCGGCGGCCATCGGTCGCAATCACGGCTCCGCCTTTCAGCTTCTCGGGCGACCGCCAGACCGAGAGGACTTTGGGGCGGGCCGGATTGGCGACGCTGACGATCGCCATCCCAGCGTGTTTCGTTCCCTGCGCCGAGAAGTGTCCTCCCAAAGCGAGCAGCAGCAGATCGCCATGCTGGGCGAGGTTCATTACGTCCATCTGTCGAAACTGCGCGACGCCCAACGACGCGACACTCCGCGCTGAGTTTCTCGACGCGTTAAGCACGCTCAGTCCGCCCGACTTCTGCGCCACATACAAATAGGGGCGCTGTCGATCATCGGCAAGCACGGCCAACGGCAGGTGTTTCCCCGTGCTCACCTCCCACACCAGCTCAAGCTCCGCCGCCGACGCGCGCGTGGTAAGACTGAGGCCAATCAGAAGAGCGCAAGCCCAGCACCAAGTCTTCATGTTCGTTCTTTCGGGTAACAGATGTCGGATTGTGCCAAGGCCGGCTTTGACGTGGATCATCTGCAGGCAATCAAGATAAGATAGCGAGATTCCGCTGCCGCAGTTTCAAGAATTCCTAACATTGCCAGGATCCCATCAACATGAAGGAATGCGGCGACGATGACTTCGATCGATTCAGTTTCGTTTGCGCGCGAAGGGTATGAGTACCAAGGTGAGGAGACCCCTGGGCGGGTGCGAATCTGGTTGACGCCCGGCGGCGATGCTCTGGAGCTTTACTACTTTCCCGCTCCGCCCGATCTGCCGCGGAACGCCGTCTCGATCGATGACTTCCGGGCGTTTTACGACGAGGTTCTGAGCGGTTCGAACGCCAAGATTCTCGAGGCTGCGTTGACCACCATCGACGAGTGCCGCGTCTATCAGATGATTGTTTCCGTGCCGCAGCAGCCGACCGGGGCTGTCTACGTCGCGTCGGTTACCGTGCCGCGTCGCGACTTCAGCTTTGTGCTGAAGATTCAGGCGGCCGAGTTCGGAGCCACGGGCCAGAAAGAGGCTGTCCTGCTCGATCGCCACCTGGCGACTCATCCTGAGGGCGGAGCAGATGCACCGGACTACGACGCTGTGGGAAACGACGCGGAGTTTCCGCATCATCCGGTGGCGCGGGTCCGCCGCACGCTGCGCGACATCGCTCAGTCCTTGAGTATCGACGCCGAGACGAAATCCGCCGCGCCGTTCCCGCTGCCGGATTAGGATCAATGGAGTAGGATCAATGGAGTAGGACACGGCCGCTCGGGAATCGTATCATGAACCGACGAGTTGACCGGCGGCCGGTGCGATTTGGCTCGGCGCGGCATGGCTCGATACGATGGGTTGCGAACGATGATCTATTGGCGGAATCTAATCGGCTCCCTCGCGCTCGGTTGGAGTGTGACGACAGCACTGGCGGCCCAACCGCGGGACGACGCCGAACGTTCGACGCCTAACGATCAACGCTCGACCGAGTTATTCGAAGCCAAGGTTCGTCCCGTCCTGGTCCGCCACTGCTACGATTGCCACTCGGCGGAAGCTGGAGTCGCCGAAGGAGGCCTGCGAGTCGATTCGCGGGAAGCGATTCGCAAAGGCGGCGACCGCGGTCCGGCCGTCGCGCCCGGCAAGCCCGCGGACAGTTGGTTGCTCAAAGCCGTCACTCACGCCGACCCCAAGTTGAAGATGCCGCCGAAGGAGCCGCGGCTGCCGAAGGATGTTATCGCCGACCTGACGGCTTGGATTCGATCAGGAGCCGCCGATCCGCGAGAGGACACGGGGCGAGCCGCTTCACGATTGGCGCGTGCCGACGAATCGCACTGGGCGTATCAACCGATGGCGGAGGCTCCGGTTCCCCATGTTCGCGACCGCAACTGGGCCGTCTCGGCGATCGACCGTTTTGTTTTGGCTCAGTTGGAAGCCAAGGGGCTCAGTCCTTCGCCCGATACATCGCCGGCGATTCTCTTGCGACGACTCCATTTTGATCTCGTCGGACTACCGCCGTCATTGGAGTCGATTCAACGATTCCGCGAGCGATTGGAGACAAGCGGTTTGGACCGAGCGTTGGTTGCGGAAGTCGACCAGTTGCTTGCCTCTCCCCGCTTTGGCGAGAAGTGGGGACGGCATTGGCTGGATGTCGCCCGGTTTGGCGAGTCGAGCGGCGGAGAAGCGAATATCTCGTTTCCCTACGCTTGGCGATATCGCGATTACGTCATCGACTGCATCAACGCGGATATTCCTTTCGACCGTTTTCTCGAAGAGCAGATCGCGGGCGACTTGTTGCCGTATGCGAACGACGCCGAACGAGCGCGGTTGTTGATCGCGACCGGGTATTTGGCGATCGGGCCGAAGAACCTGGGCGAGGCGAACGCGCGACAGTTTCAGGCGGACGTGATCGACGAGCAGATCGATGCGGTGACGCGCTCTCTCATGGCTTCGTCTGTCGCCTGCGCGCGGTGTCACGATCACAAGTTCGACCCTTACTCGATGCAGGACTACTACGCGTTGGCCGGAGTGTTTGCGAGCACCAAGACCTTTTTCGGCACGGCCGTCTCGCCGGCGAATCGCGTCGCCGGCGATCCGTTGGAGTTGCCGCGGATCGACAGTGTGAAAATATTCCACCGCTCGATTCCAGCGAAGCGAGTGACCCAGCTCAAGGCCGACTTGGCGGCGATGAAGCGAGAGGAGGAACTCGGTAGGGCGGCTGTTCGCGAGGCGGTGGCTGCCGGTCGTGATCCAGCGGGGATCTTTACGCTCCGCGATGCGCTGCGAATTTTCTGGCGCAGCGGCTCCATCGAAGGCCAACTCGAAAAAGTCGACGACTCGGGGCGAGCCCTGCCGTTGGCGATGGGTGTGCTCGAGGGCGAGACGGTGGGGCCGGCTCCGCTGTTGAGCAACGGCGACGTCTCCCGGCCCGGCGATCGCGAGCCGCGGCGTTTTCCCGAATTGTTCAGACCGGAAGATCCCGAGTTGGAGATTGGACCGGAGGAGAGTGGACGTCTACAACTCGCCCGTTGGCTCACCCACCCGCGGCATCCGCTGACGTCGCGCGTGATCGCCAATCGAATTTGGCGGCAACTGTTTGGCGCGGGCATCGTGGAGACCGTCGACAACTTCGGTTCCACCGGATCGCCGCCCAGTCATCCCCAGCTGCTCGACTACCTGGCGCTCCGTTTCTCGCGGCAGGGCGGTTCGATCAAGCAGTTGGTCCGCGACATCGCGCTCACGCGGTCCTACCGACAATCGTCGACTTTCGACCGCCAGTCGTTTGAGCTCGACCCGGACAACCGACTGTTGTGGCGGGCGGCGAAAAGGCGATTGCACGCCGAGGCGATTCGTGACGCGATGCTGTTGGTGTCCGGAGAGCTCGACTCAGCGCGGCCCGACGCCTCCTTGGTTGGCCGGGTGATCGGCGATCGCCCGATCTCGCTCATCGGTCTCGACAAACGCCTGCCGGCGGATTTGGACGGTTCGCAACACCGCTCGGTTTACCTGCCCGCCATACGCGATCGGCTGCCCGACGCGCTCGAGTTGTTCGATTTCGCCGAACCGAGTTTGGTGACGGGGAGTCGAGATTCGACGAACGTGCCGGTGCAAGCGCTCTACTTGATGAACAGTCCCTTCGTGCAATCGCGCTCGACTGCGCTGGCCGCGCGTTTGCAACGAACCGCCGAAACGAACGACGAGCGAGTTGTGCTGGCGTTTCTGCACTGCTTTGGGCGCGAGCCCGACGACGTTGAGCGGGCGCGGAGCACTCGGTTTCTCGACGGCGACGGATCGCGCCGGTCCGCTATCGAAGGTGCGCCAAACCGGGCTCTAATCAGTTTCTGCCAAGCCCTGCTTTGCACGGCCGAATTCCGCAACCTCGACTAGCGCTAGGAAACGCCATGAACGATTCGCCCGCCAGGCCGACTCAGGCGACCGCACATACCGTGTCTCGCCGCTTGGCGTTGCAGTCGTTTGCCGCCGGCGCCGCCCAGTTGACGTTGATGGGGCAATCATTGCGAGCGGAAGGGCGGGCAGCGGCGAATCCGTTGGCCGCCAAGCCACCGCATTTCCCCGCGCGGGCGAAGCGAGTCATCCTGCTCTGTATGAACGGCGGACCGTCGCAAGTCGACCTGTTCGACTACAAACCGCAGTTGCGGAAAGACGACGGGCGGCCGATGAACGGACGCAACGGAGCCCGCCTGATGAAGTCGCCCTTCCAGTTTGCTCAGCACGGCGAATCGGGACATTGGATGTCAGAGTTGTTGCCCAACCTGGCGAAGCGGGCGGACGACCTGTGCGTCGTCAACAGCATGCAAACCGATCTGCCCAATCACTCGCAGGCCTTCACGCAAATGCACACGGGTAGTTTTCAGTTCATTCGCCCGTCCTTAGGCGCCTGGGTGCTGCATGGACTGGGAACGGAGAATACGAATCTGCCGGGCTTTGTTACGCTCAGTCCGCCAGCCGACAACGGCGGTTCGATCAACTACGGCAACGCATTCTTGCCGGACATCTGTCAGGCGACCAAGATCGGCACAAATCAGATTCCCGGGTTTTACGCCGCTCTGTTGGGTGTGGATCGCGAGCCGGGTCCGCCGTTGCGGAATGTCGAAAACACTTTGCTGAACCGCGACGAGCAACGAGCTCAACTCGATCTGATTCGATCTTTGAACGCTCACAAATTGAAGCGAGACGTCTATCACCCGGAGATCTCCGGCGCGATTGAATCGTTTGAGTTGGCGTTTCGGATGCAGGACGAGATCCCCGATCTGTTGGACTTGGGTTCAGAGTCGAGTTCGATGTTGGCGAAGTACGGCGTCGGCGCGGGTTTGCCGACCGATCGGTTCGGACGTCAGTGTCTGCTGGCTCGGCGGTTGGCGGAAGCGGGAACGCGGTTCATCGAGGTGACCAGTCCGGCGGGCTGGGATCACCACTTCCGGTTGAAAGAGGAGATCACCGAGAGCTGCCAGGAGACGGACCAACCGATCGCCGCGTTGTTGGCGGACTTGAAGCAACGCGGTTTGCTCGACGACACGCTCGTCATCTGGGCGGGCGAGTTTGGGCGGACTCCGTACGCGCAAAGCGGCACGGGGCGGGACCACAACAACCACGGCTACACCGTGTGGATGGCCGGCGGCGGTGTGAAACCCGGCCTGCAGCACGGCGCGACCGATGAGTACGGTTACCGCGCGGTCGAAGATTCGGTCCACATCCACGACTGGCACGCGACCATTCTCCACTTGCTCGGGCTCGACCACGAGCGGCTAACGTTCAACTACGGCGGTCGCGACTTCCGACTTACCGACGTGCACGGCCGCGTCGTCGCCGAGATCGTCGCGTAGCGATTTGGGTGCTGAGCAGTGGGACGCGGCGGTCGGCGCGGTGGAGTGGTGAAGCGGCCAAGAGAAGTGGGACGGCCAAGAGAAGTGGGATGGCCACTCCTACTCTTGGCCGTCAACGCCCTGGTAAACACGACGCGCGCAGCGCGATCAACCTCGTCGCTGACGCAACACTCTTACGTGGCGAAAAGAGATGCGCGCGTCCCAGTACTCTTGGCCTTCCACTCAATACGGCGTCACGTCTTCAAAATCCGCATTCGTCATGTCGGCGCGGCCGAATAGGCCCAAGGCGGTTCGGTCGTCGATTGACGTGGGGACAAAACGAACGGAGCCGTCGGCGACGCCAACTAGAAAACCGTGCGGTCGCATGTCGCCCAATCCGCGCAGCGGATCGTTCAGGTCGAGCACCAAGTCTTCGGGAGCTGTCCAGGTAACCGCCTCCTCAACATTCGCCTCGACGATCATGATCGTGTTGGAAGTGCCGTCGATCACCGACGAGAATCTGATCCGCGGAAACCCCGGTTGTACTCGCCGACCGCCGGGACCCAGTGAATCAAAAATTGTCCCGGTCGCGTACGTCGCCATCTCCGGCGACGGTGGAGTCGCAAAGCCGTCGCGCGGATAGACGATGCCCAGGTAAACCGTCTTGCCATCGGTCGTGTTCGGATAATTGGGCGAACGAAAGATCGCCGGCATGCTGCTGATCAGTTGTTGGTTGTGCGGACTGTCCCACGGTTCGTTGAAATTGAATTCGTCGTACAGCGGTTGCTGATCCAAATAGGGCAGCAAGCGAACCCGCCAACTCAACTGCTCACGGTGTGGTACAGCCGGGTTGGGTGAGTACTCGACGCCCGACGGCGGCATGCTTTTGTATATGGCGTGGTAGTTGTGAACGGCCAAACCGATCATCTTCAAGTTGTTGGACGACGACACGCGGCGGGCCGCCTCGCGCGCCGCCTGCACGGCCGGCAGCAGTAAGGCGACCATGATCGGCAGCGTGCAGAGTGAGCTTGCTCCGCCCACCGCCATGCCGGCGATCGCCAATCCCTTTCCGCCCTGGCGACCTTGACTGCTTTTGATGCGAGACAAAGCGATCATCCCACAAATCACCGCGGGGATCGCTGTAAACAGACTGCACATGAAGCTCAGCACGCCAAAGACCAGAGCGGTTACGGCCCATCCACTGGTCACCTGTGGGAAGTGTTGGGCGTGAGGTTGAGGTTGTTTGGGGTCAAAACTCATTGGGATCTCCTCGTTGTTGTCACCCGCAGCCGCAATTCTCGAGCGCCGCAACGGCGGCGACAAGTGGCAGGCACACACAAAGCGAGCTGTCGCGCGGATCGACTTCGTCCGCTCCCGTTGGTCGCTGGAATCGATCGAGAGGAATCCTCAGTCCTCAACGCCACAACCCACCAGTGGCGACAAAAAAACCCTCGCTACCGCGATCGGCAACGAGGGCCAACGTTGTTTCAACCGAAACACCCCACATGAGAATGGCGGCCGCGAACTGAAGACTAGTGGCCGCTGGCAGGCGGCTGAGGCAAAGTTTCTAGGAGGAGCCTTTGCGTCTGTTATCTAGTCGCTAGTTAGCGAGCATCGGATTCCTAATGGAGCGCGAAGTTGATTACCGCAAAAATCGAATGTTGAAGGGTGTAGTCGCCTGACTAGAGCAACTATTGCAAGTCTTGAACATCGGGAGATTGTTCACCCCCCCATGTTCACCAACGAGTGTAGGGCGGATCTTGCATCAATCGTGCCCTCCATGGTGTAGCGAATCGCGTAAGAAATGACACCGTCGAAACGGCATCCAAGATCCTAACGAAATCCGCAAATAAGGGAACCATTTTTTTGTGAAAAATCAGGCGAACTCCCGCCGCGCGGTGAGCCGCTCGCCACCAGATTACTCTCCGCCGCCCCCGCCGGCTGTGCTGTCGCTTGACTTATCCGCTCCGCCGCCCTCCGCAGTAGCTCCCGCCGTAGCATCCGTCGTAGCAATCGCCGGCTTCGCAACCGGAGCGATCACTGGCGGCCGCAAGTGCGATAGCTGAACCGTATCCGCCAGGCGGTCCGCCGGAGTCGGATCGACATGCGCCCATCCTCGCCGCGCTTCCGCCGGCACCGAGTCGCGCCAGATCGACAGCACTTCGTCAACCGCCAGGTACGGGTTGCCTCGTTCGTTGCCCTTTTGTCCGGCCGCCTTCGGCCGCAACGGCACCCAGAGCATGTTGGCGCTGGCTTTGATCCAGGCGGCGAACGCTTCGTACTCCGCTTGCCTCGTCTTCTTGTGAATCAGACGAGCCCCTTCGTCGGGGTCCTTTTTGCCCATGCCGATGAGCTTGAGGATCTTCGACTTCTCGGGAGCTTCGAGATCGATCAAGCCTTGGTCCCGTAGCGACAAGAACGTCTTCTCATGCGACGGCAAGATGTAGTCCTTCAGGTCGACCGACGACAAGTGACATTGCACACAGCTCGACGGGTTGGGCGACTTGAAGATCGGCATGATCCGCTGTTCGAACAGATCGAGTGCTGACGTTTCGTCGGAATCAGCCGCCAGTGACGGCGCGGCGAATGTCAGACAGCAAGTGAGAGCGACCAACGAGGCGATGGGCAGACGCGACATAGTAAGAGCTCCGACCGGGAATTGTCCGAGGGACGTCGTCGCCAGTATACGGCGCCGAGACGCCCAATCCCAATTCCGATCTCCACCCGTCAGCAGTGCTCGAGCCCCATCCCAGCCCGCAACTACTGCGGCAACCCGCCGTAGATCGGCCGATGCTTCGTGTAGCCGCCGTCCGTCGTCAGCACTTCGCCCACGCACCAGCACTCTTCGGACCAGAAGAACATCGTCGCCGCCGAGATATGCTTGGGTTCGGTCAGCCCGCCGATCGGCATCGAATCCTCGACAGCTTGGAGTCGGCCGGCGCTGATCTCGTTTTGCGCCGCCATCGGCCCGCGCAGCGGCGATGGAGCCAGTCCGTTCAAGATCAGATCGTGCGTTTCAAGGAAATGCCGCGATTGCAGTTTGAGCAGGTTCAACAACCCGCCTTTCGACTCCTCGTACGCGGCGCTGGCGCGACCTTCTGACCCCACCGTCGCGGAAGTCGAAAGAATGATGACTCCACGCGCTTTCGCCGCGAAGGCTCCTGTTTGAATCGCCTGCTTGAGTACGTTGTGGGCTCCCCACAAGTTGACCTCGCAGGCTCCGAGCACTTCGTCTTTCGTCAACTGCTCCGGCGGCGTCAACGGCCGCGGGGAAATCCCCGCCGTATGCTGCAGGTATTGGATGTCGGGGTGACGTTCAAAGAGCCCGCGAACTTCCTCCTCCGATGTAATGTTGACCGTTTCCGCGACGACCTTCGTCGACCCCGACCCCGAATCTTCAATGCTCGCTGCGAAGTCCGCCAGCGCGATCCGCTCTCGCCCAACAGCGATCTCCGACGCGTGATCGACAAGAACCAGCTTCGTCAAGTCGAGCCACTGCGCGGCGTGAGTCGCCAGGTGTTGGCCCATCAGGCCGACGCCGATAATCATCGCATTGGATTGAGGTCGGTAGGTAAGTGAAGCTGACAAGATCATTCTCCCGGCGCGGCTTTGTTGTCGGACAAGTTGCGATCGTAGGCGCAAGTCGATGGTCGTTCAACCGGGCCGCGCGTTAGCCAAAGCCGCTTGTCGCGGCGGGCTTGAGCAGCCAATACAGCAGTCCGCACAGCAAAGCTGTGGACAGCGTCGCCATCATCTCGTTCCATCCGAGCAAAATGTCCAGGCCGAGCGCCAGTGCGACGAGAGTCGCGGGAACAAACAGCATGAGCAACGAGAATCGGCGAATGGGAATCGCGCCGAACGATTCGCTCACACGTCGGCGAAGCGCCAGTGCCGCGACAAGGCCGACGCCCAGGATGCCGACGCCCAATTGATCAATGTGCGCCGCGGCCCATTTCCGTTCGTCTGAAAACTGAGCGGTCGTCGCCAGCGCCGCAAAGCGGCTCGCCGCCACCGCCAGCCCAGAGAGCCCCACGACGTAAAAGAACGAGTAGGTTCGCGCCGAGTCGCGACGGATGTTCTGACTGATCCAACAAACCGTCGCGGCCGCCATCGTCGCCGCGCCAACACCCCAAAGCGTCGGCGATCCCATGTCGAGGAACGCGCCGATGAAACTGGCTAGCAGAAACGCCGGTCCGACAGCCAACAACATGCCAATCCAAGTCGACCAGTGAATCGGTCGCCCGACCGATGTTGTCTCCGCCGCCGGCATCGGACTCACTCCGTTCTCAGTGTGGACCGCTGGGACATCCCGTGGTGAAGGTGAACTCCCGCCACGCGACATCTATATCTATGGCAGTAATCGCACTCGCCGGACAAGTTGAAGAAATGGGGTGCGAAATTATTGCTCTCGGAACAGAACCGCGCGGTGGCTGTTGTTAAACTAGTACTCGCTTCAGCCGTCCCACCTAGACCACCACCATCCTACCGGGTCCGGGAGCAACGCGTGATCTCCATCTTCAAACACGTCTCGATCGGTGCTCTATTGCTCTGCTCGGCGACGATTGCCAGCGCTCAGGATAAACCGGCGTCGATCGTCGTTGTCAAGGTCGTGCAGCGCGAGGTCAATACGGGACATCGCGTCGTCGGCTCGGTGACACCGGTGCGGACCAGCATCGTGGGCAGCGCGGTCGATGGCCGGGTCGTCGAGTTTCTGGTCGAGGAAGGCGACGCCGTGAAGGAGAAGCAACCGCTCGCCCGCCTGCGAACGGGGACGTTGGAGATCGAGTTGGCCGCGGCGAATGCGGAACTGGACGTGTACGAACAGGAATTGAAAGAGAAACAAAACGGATCTCGCCCTGAAGAGGTCGCCGCCGCGAAAGCGCGGATGGCGGCCGCGGATGCGGTCAAGTCCAACGCGGCAGCGAAGCTGACCCGGACCGAGCTGCTATTCGAAAAGGACGCCGCCAACGACGCCGATCTGAACGACGCCCGCGAGCGAGCCGAGTCGGCGAGCCAGCTGTTCCTGGCCGCCGAGGCTCAATGGAAACTGGTCACCGCCGGCCCGCGGCAGGAACAGATCGCTCGTGCCCAAGCGCAGGTCGCCCTGCAGCGAGCCAACGTCGATCTCCTGAAAGACCGCATCGAAAAATTCACCGTGCGAGCGCCGTTTGACGGTTACGTCACCAAGGAGGACACGGAGGTCGGTGAGTGGATCAAGCAGGGAGATCCGATCGCTGAAGTCGTCGCGTTATCGAAAGTCGACGTCCGCGCGAACGTGCCGGCGGAACAGGCCGTGCGGCTGCAGCGGGGCCGACCGATACGCATTGAGTTCCCCGAGCAGCCGGGGGAGATTTTCACCGGAGTGGTTGACCGGATCGTGCCGCAGGCCGACTTTCGCAGCCGCACATTTCCCGTCAACATCCAACTCGACAATCGCTATTCCGATGGGCGGCCCCTGCTGATGGCCGGCATGCTGGCTCGCGCCGTGCTCCCGACCGGAGCGAAGAGTCGCCTGCCGCTCGTTCCCAAGGACGCCTTGGTGCTGCAGGGAGCCGAACGTTTCGTCTGTGTCATTGACGTCGCCCGCGGTTCGACCAACACCGGCAAGGTGCGCCTGGCTCCCGTGACGTTGGGCGTCACCGACGGCGGCCTCGTTCAAGTCAACGGAACGATTCGCGCCGGTGAACTTGTCGCCGTCTTGGGCAACGAACGATTGAAGGACGGCCAGGACGTCGAATTTACGCTGTCGCGACCGAAATCCCCCAAGGGCGCTCAATAGCAGCAGCCACGACGGCTCACCGCCGCGCACCTGAACAAAGCGCCCCATGCCGATCATCGAATCGTTCATCGCCAACCCGGTCAAAGTCTCTGTCGGCGTTCTGCTGACAGCGATCTTCGGCGGCATCGCGTTGGTCTCGATTCCCAAGCAGTTGACGCCGGACGTGCAGAACCCGGTGCTCTCCATCGAGACGCGCTGGCCGGGAGCCAGCCCTCAGGAAATCGAACGCGAGATCGTGCAGGAGCAAGAGGAGCAGCTGCAGAGCACCGAAGGGCTCACCAAGCTGACATCGGAGTGCCGCGACTCATCGGCGCGAGTCACGATGGAGTTCGCCGTCGGCACGAACATTGAAGATGCGATGCTGCGAGTCAACACGCGTTTGCAGCAGGTGCGGGAGTACCCGATCGACTCGCTCGAACCGGTGATTCGCGCGTCCGATTCATCCGACAGGCCGATCGCCCGCTTCGTCTTGACCGCGCGGCCGCCCACTTTGCCGCGCATCGATGCATTCATCGCGGAGCACCCCGAAACGGCTCCTCTGCTCGCTCACGCGAAGAGCGCGAGGACCACCGGACTGCGGGTCTATCGCTTGCAAACCGCTTGGCGCGAACACGGCTCGACCCATCCCGAGTTGGCCGAACTGTTGCCGCCGGAACTGGACTTGCAAGAGATGCGGAAGTTCTCGGAAGACGTCATCGAGACATATCTCGAGCGAGTTCCCGGAGTCGCCGACGCCTACACCTACGGCGGGCAGCAAGAGGAACTGCAGGTCATCGTCGATCCCGAACGATTGGCCGCCCGCGAACTGACGATCCCCAATGTTCGCGACGCGCTCCGCAGTCAAAACAAGGACACGTCGGGCGGCGATCTTTGGGAGGGCAAGCGGCGCTGGGTCGTGCGCACTTTGGGGCAATTTCGCGATCCCGAGCAAGTTGAAGAGCAGATTCTAGCCATCCGCGACGGCTTGCCCGTCTATGTTCGCGATGTAGCGGAAGTCAAAGTCGGATTCAAGAAGATCGATAGCGTCTCGCGACGATACGGAATCTCCAGCAACGGGCTAGGCGTCCGGCGAGCGTCGGGAGCCAACGTGCTCGAAGTGATGAAAGGGATTCGCCGGGCGGCTCGCGAATTGAACACGGGAATCCTCAAGCGGCGCGACGTCGAAATCTATCAGTACTACGACGAAACCGAATACATCACTTCGGCGATGAGCCTGGTGCGGCAGAACATCTTTGTCGGCGGCGCGCTGACCATGATCGTGCTGATGCTGTTTCTCCACTTGGGAAACCGAACTCTTCTCATCACGCCTCTGATCGCCGCCAGCGCCCTCGCCTCAACGATCATTTCACCGTGGTTCGTTCTGGTGACTCTGCTACTGGTCGTCGGAGCCGGATTCTGGTTTGGCCGGGGCGCGTTGGTCGTCGGTCTGGCGATTCCGGTGAGCATCATCGGCACGTTCCTGCTGCTGCGTTTGATGGGACGCTCATTGAACGTCATCAGCCTGGCCGGGCTCGCCTTCGCCGTCGGCATGCTGGTCGACAATGCGGTCGTTGTGCTGGAGAACGTCTATCGCCGCTACCAGTTGGGTGAGGAGCCGCGGGTCGCCGCGGCCCGCGGCGCCAAAGAAGTCTGGGGCGCGGTCATCGCGTCGACGCTCACCACCATCGCCGTGTTTCTGCCCGTGCTGTTTGTGCAAGAGACGGCCGGGCAACTCTTCCGCGACATCGCGCTGGCGATCAGCTGCGCAGTCGGACTGTCGATGATCGTTTCGTTCACTGTCATCCCGGCGGCCGCAGCGCGACTGTTCCGCCGGAGAGAACTGAGTTCTGAAGTAACCGCTACTCCAGCGTCGCCGCGGCCATCGCCGACTTCCGGACGAACGGCCACCGCGATCGCCACTGTCGGCGGAGCGTTCGTCAACTTCGTGTCCGGTTCCAATCGGTGGATTCAAACGAGCTCGCTGCGGTCGCTTTCCGTCGTGGCGCTGCTGGTGGGACTGTCGATCGGGTTGAGTTGGTGGTTTTGGCCGAAGGTGGAGTACCTGCCCTCGGGGAATCGCAATTTTGTCTTCTGCAGTGTCTCCCCGCCGCCCGGTTACAACATGGATCAGTTGATGGCGATGGGGGAAACGATCGAACAGGATCTCGAGCCCTACTGGAATGCGGACCGCGGCAGCGAGGCCGCCAAGGCGCTCGACGCCCCGATCATCAATTACTACTTCTACGTGGTCCGCGGGCGTCAGGTCTTCATGGGCTTTCGCTCGGACGACTTGAGCCGCGTCCGCGAGTTGATTCCCCGCATCAAGAAAACCGCCTCCCAGTTTCCCGGCACGATCGCCGTCGCCAAACAGTCGAGCCTGTTCGAGCGCGGCTTGACCGGCGGCCGCACGATCGATGTTGAGATCACCGGCCCCAATCTCGAAGAACTCGTCAAACTCGGCGGACGAGTTCTCGCCGACGTTCGCCGCGTGCTGCCCGATGCACAAGCCATGCCGCGGCCGAGCTTGGATCTGTCGAGCCCCGAGATTCACGTCGAACCGAAGCTCGTCGAATCGTCCGAGATGGGAGTTACCGCCGCCGACCTCGGCTACACGGTGAACGCGCTAATCGACGGAGCCTACGTCGGCGACTACTTCACCGGCGGAGACAAGATCGACCTGACGATTATTGGCAACGACACGTTCGCCAAGCAGACACAGGATGTCGAGTCACTGCCGATCGCGACCACGACGGGCCAACTCGTGCCTCTCGGAGCCGTGGCGAAAGTTCGGCTGAGCAGCGGTCCGGAACAGATCAATCGCCGCGAGCGGCTGCGGGCGATCACGATCCAAGTGACGCCTCCCGCCACGACTCCGCTCGAAGAGGCGATGCGAAAAGTCGATGAGGAGATCATCGCTCCGCTGCACGACTCGGGAGCACTCGAGGGCGGGTACCTCGTCACCTTGTCCGGCACAGCCGACAAACTCCGCGAAGCCTGGGGAGCGCTGCGGTGGAACCTTCTCTTGGCGCTCGCGATCACGTACTTGTTGATGGCGGCCCTGTTCGAGTCGTGGCTCTATCCCTTCGTCGTCATCTTCAGCGTGCCGCTGGGAGCCGTCGGCGGCATCCTCGGATTGACTGTACTCAACCTGTTCGTTCTCCATTCGCTCGATGTACTCACGATGCTCGGCTTCGTGATCCTCATCGGAACGGTCGTGAACAACGCTATCTTGATCGTGCACCAATCGCTCAATCACATTCGCGACGACGGCATGGACCCCTCGGTGGCGATCACAGAGAGTGTGCGGACTCGCATCCGACCGATCTTCATCACCACGATGACAACCGTGCTCGGACTGTTGCCGCTCGTCGTAATCCCGGGAGCCGGCAGCGAGCTGTACCGCGGCCTGGGGAGTGTCGTCCTCGGCGGACTGCTCGTCTCCACCATCTTCACCTTGGTGCTCGTGCCGACGGTCTTCCACCTCACGTTGAAGGCCAAACAACGATTGGCCGTTCTGCTCGGACTGCAGCCTGCTCCGAGCCGTCCGGCGGCGGAGCGGCGCGGCGAGCTCTCAGGTGAGCAAGCGAGCGGCAAAAGACTCGACGCCGCCGCGCGGTAGCAACGGCGACGCCGCTTGACTCTCCCCTTGGGGGAGGCCGCCAATTGCCCGGCGGACGCTGCGCGACTTTGCTGCACAGGGGTCCGTACGAAGAGATCGGCCGCGCGTACGCCAAAATCATCGCCTACATCAACGAGCGCGGCTACACTGTCGCCCTGCCGACGCGCGAAGTCTACCTCAAAGGTCCCGGAATGATCTTTCGAGGCAATCCGCAAAACTACCTCACCGAAATCCAAATGATCGTGACTCCCTCGGGTGAGTGAGTTGAGTCGACGTCATTCGTATTCGTGAAACGGAATGGCCATGGCGTAGCGCACTCCAGCCGTTACACGATCGAGCCCGTGCTTGACGCTTTTGAGCCCGAACGTGTTGGCGATTGGCATCGGTCTCGCCCGCGTGCAGAACAAGACCGCATCGCCGAGGCCGGCCGGTATCTTCTTCCTGTCCGCTGACTTTCGCTCGGGCGTGTCACAGAACAGAAACTCGCCGCCGCGGAACCCGTCCCGACACTTGTCGTCCGTCGTCGAGTCGAACCGGCGGCTCAAGACGATGACCAGTTGCAGGGGAAAGAAGATCTCGCCGCGGATGTCTTGGTGCGGTGCGTTGAATCCGCCCGCTTCGTAGCGAAGCAGCAGTGGAGTCGGCGACGTTTGCCCGGCCGCGGCGCACCGCGATCTAAACTGCTCCCAAGTTTGCGGGTAAATCGGTTCGTCCCCCAACAGCATCCGCCAACGGTTGGCGATCGCCGCCACGCGCGGGAAGAAGAGGTGGCGGAGTCCCTCAATCGCGGGCGGCACGGGCGGAGTAAAATACCGGTAGACGCCTTCTCCAAAACGGCTCTTGTTCATCGTGACCGTCTTGGAAAACTGCGATTCATCGGAGAACATGTCGACGAACTCACGACACCGATCGACCGGCAAGAACTGGCGGACTAGCGCGAACCCCCGCTTCGTCAGATCGCCCTCGAGCGCATCCCAGTCGAGACCGTCGACACGACTCGCCAGATCCTGAACGTCGTCCGGCGGATCCGCGAACTCGTTTGCCGCCGCCTGCGACGGCGACCTGGGCCGCGACTGGTTGGCGAGCGCTTCATAGGCCGCCAGTGACTGTCGGTAGCGGTGCGAGTTTTCATCGTGCCGCACGGCCTGTTGTTGCAGTTGAACAGCGGCGTCGAAGTTGCCTTGCCGCGCCCGGATCTCGGCCAGACAGGCGAACGCTTCGGCGTAGTCGGGAGCCAAGCTGATCGCTGCTTGAAATGCTTCGGCGGCGGCCGCTTCGTCGACATCTAAATGCAGCCGACCCCGGTCGATCCAAAGATTGGGGTTTCCCGGTTCCGTTTCGGTGGCTCGCCGTATCAGTTTTCGAGCCAGGTCGGGATGGTCGTCGTCGAGGGCCTCCCAGGCTTGTTCGGCCAGACGGCGAGCGCGGCGGCGGTTCTTGCTTCTTCGTTTCTTGGCTTGCATCTCTCTACCTCCCGGGCGACCTCGTCACGCGCGCAGCGTGAACGTCACCCGACTTCATCGTCGTTGGGATGAGCCGCCGCGCTCGAGTCGAAGCTGAGTGGCGTCCATTCGGAAAGCCAAGATCACAGCGCAAAGCGCCGGCGGAAAGAAAGTCGCACGCGAGCGCGTCGGCTCGAAAATGCGACACTCCGAACGGAGGATTAATAGAGGTAGTTGAGTGAGTATCTCATAACTCAACAGGAGCCCGCGAGACAATGTCAGGTTCGCGCCGATTGGCCCGCCGTCCGCCGCCGCGGCGGACTCGCGAGATTCGCCCTAGGTTGTCATGACCGCTCGCTCCAACAGATTCCGAGTCATCCGTTGAACGCGTGGATCGGGGCCGTGGGGGCGACTCCAGTGCGACCAAGGCAAGATGTGACCGGGCGGAGTCGAGAGCCCCTGCGACCAGAAGATCGTCGCTGCGTTGAACACGAAGTTCCCTTGCGGTCCCGGGAAGATCGTCGCCGAGTAGCGACCCTCGCGCGTGCCTCCCGCCCAGACCGAGCCCTCCGCCAGCACTTCCAGCCCCGCCCTTTCCGGATCGGGTTCGCCGTGATGCTCCCAACCGACGAGCCCGGGGATGTTGTCTCCTTTGCGCATTCCCGTGCCGGCGAACACCCAGTGTTTCGGCATCTCGCACGTCCAGTCGCCACCGCCGTTGAAAGGCACGACGCTTCGCGCGCCGATGATCCGGCGTTCATCCGGCCCGACATCCTTCAATCCAGCAAACATGCTGGCGTACGACTCCACCTCATCGCGGCGGAGAGGCCCGTAGCAGCCGGCCCGCGTGATGATTCGATTGGCCGCACCGCCATGGCTCGGCGAGAACGGCGAGACGATGAAGACCGAGTTGCCGCTGAGCCAGAGATAGTTGACTCCCGCCGCGATGGCGGCCTCCGCCGCCTTGTATTGGCGCAGATCCCAGTACTCGTCGTGCCCGACGCTCACAAAAGCGCGACAACGAGTGATGAACTCCGCGTCGGTCGTGTCGCTGTTCGATCCGTAGGTGACGTCGTAACCATGCTGTTCGAGCCAGTAGCACAACGGAAACTCCCACAGCAGGAACTCGCCCGAGCCGATGGACAGTGGATGGTCGAAGATCTGCACGTACTTGCCGTAAGGACGATCAAAGCTGACCGCGACGCCCGGCGCGTGTGCTCCGGCCGGATGAGTGTAAAGCGATTCATCGACGGGCCAGCGGTTGTACGCTTGCCAGGTGTTGTCGCTGCATTGGAAGAGCACATCGGCGCGGCGATCATCGCGGACAATAAAGATCACATAGCTCTGCCAATACGGCTCGGACTTCGCTTGGGGAATCGTGGTGAGTTTGCCGAGGTAAACTCCGCTCGTCCAATCGGCGGGAATCGTGAATTCGACGGCCGGGTCCCAACGGCATTCGCGCAAGCGGGCGGGAGCGCGCGACATCTTGGGAACTGGTTGCTCGTTGCCTTTCAAGGGACCGATCGACTTGACGTGGCGGCCGCCCGCGCCCCCGTAGTAACCGAGCCGATAGATATCGACGGTGAACGAACGAGCGGGAGCCGTGCTGACGAACAACTGCAGTTTCTCGCCGGCGGCCAACGACTGTCTCGAACAGTATCCCTCGATCAACGATGTGCGGTACTTGCCGCTGTTGACTCGCACTCGCGTCAACTGCCAATCGCGAGTCCCGCCGCGTCGGTTCTCGATCTCAATCGGCGATGCGCCCGTCTCGCCTTGCCCTCGAGCAGTCGACGACGCGGCGACGGCGGCGGTGAACGACGCGGCGGCGGTCCCCTTGAGGGCCTCGCGGCGATCGATTCGCGGTTCGTCCGACTTTGACATGGCGTGCACTCCAACGGCCGAGCAATGACGATTTCAATGACGCGCAGCTGACATTGCTCGAAACTCGAGTCACCATTGTATCTCATCGACTAGCAGCGGTCATTGTCGACTACGGCTCCGCCTCAGCCGGCGCGATGTGCTGTTCGGATGGAGCGAACATCGCTCGCGCCGCCGGCAGCTCCGGTCAACGCGCTGGGAACGTAGACCAGCACGTCGACGACTGCGAACCACAATGGATGCGGAATCACAAACGTTCTTTCCTTCACTTTTATTCTTCTCCGCGTCCCTCCGCGTCTCTGCGTGCGCTGCGTTTAAAACCCCCTTCGCATTGCAACACAGACTGATGTTGGGAGTTCTCTCTCTTTGACGCGGAGGGCGAAGTTCGCGAACACGCCAACGCCAGAAGTCCGATTCACCACTTCCCGAACAGGGAATGATCGAAAACAGAGCCCGCCAATGTGAACCGCTGCCCACGAGCGCAGCGTGAGGCGCCGCCGATTTGCGCACGATTCGCCTCAAGAGCTGGCCAGACAGGGATTTCCGTCCATCGGCCCAAAGTTTGCAGAGAAGTTCCGCCGCCCCGTGCGGTGGCCTTGGACGGCCATCTTGCTCGTCACACAGTCAACGGAGGTCTGTCCATGAGTGCCGTCTCTCTCACGATCGCTTCGCCCATCGATTCGCCGGTCGCTCCCCAGCGACTCGTCTTCGCCGATCGCGAGGACATTCCGGCCGCCTTGGACGCATTCGATCAAGACTCCTGCCCTGACGACTCCTGCCCTGACGACCTCTGGCTCGACTTCTCTCAAATCACAATGATCGGCAGCGAGGAACTCTCGCACCTCATCCGTTTCTGTGTCCACCTCCGCCAATCCGGCGTCCGCATTCACGCGACCAATGTGAGTCCGTTGCTGGAAGAGGTGTTCGAGGTAACGCGATTCGCCAAACGGCAATAGCGGGAGAATCCCAGCATTGCGTTGGGCGACACCGCAACCCATTGACGCCCGATCTGGGATCGCTTGACTGGCCGCACTGCTCCGGTGGTTCGAAACCGAGCACGGCGAGTTGGCGTTCGACACGATCCACCGCGCGCCAAACGCTTAAAAGACCGCTTCCACTCGGCCCGTTTCGCAGTGTTGCTGCAACGCGATCACCGTCTGTTCAACGATGGCGTCGAGCCGTTCGTCGGAGTGCGCCGTCGTCGACTCGACGATCAACAACACGCGCGCCGTGGCGGCCGTCACTTTACTGAACTCCGCTTGGAGCGAGTCGAGCCGGCAGACAACTCGATTCCGACCGTCGACGTACCCAAACTCGCCCCGCTTCACATCCTTGTCGGCCTCGCTTCCCAACGGTCGAAACACTTCATCGCCGCGGAAGATCCGCAGCTCGATCGGCGCATCGACAAGGTCGAGATCGTGAGCTCCGAGACTGCACTGCGTTCTTAGCGACATCAAGTTGTAGGTGTCGACAAAGTCGTTGATCGACGGCAACGTGCCTCGCTTCCAAGCGTACTCGAGCAGCTTTTGGCTCGACGGCGGATTGCGCCGCGGTTTGACGCCGACGGACCGCAGGACTTGGCCAACTCGCTCGATCTCAGGCAACTCTCGTATCGCGGCTACGTCCGCGAATTGTCGCCGAATACGATCTGCTTCGCCGTCAATCGTCGACCTCAACCCCGGCGGCGCCGGCGCGATTTTGACACCGGCGAATGCGATCGCGCGGGCTCGCAACCCCAACTCGAGACACTCGTCCGTGACGCGAAATAGACTCATCGCACTCAGCCGCGCAGCTGACTATACAAGCGGTCGGCGCCGACGACAGCGCCGCCCAAATCCTCAACGATCTCAACCAACGTCTCCCACAAGTAGACCGCGTAGCTCGGATCAACCCAAACGCGGTAGACCGGTTCGGCGTCGCGATCCGGCAGCACGGAGCAACTGACTCCCGCAACTCGAGTAAACACGATCTGGTCAGGCGCGATGGAGTTAAAGTCGACGCCGCACGTTTGCCTCATCACTTCGTGCGAGTGCGGCCCGCTCAACACAATCGTCGCCTCTTGATGCTCGACGCCGTACATCTCCCCGTCGAAGTCATCAATCTGCGACGCCAAGTGCGGCAGGGTCGCGCTATCGACGCCATCTTCCAAGAAGAACTCCCCCTCGCCGATCCGCGCAACGAAGCCTCCCGCCGACAGTTTGGCGACGCCCAGAGTCTCCGCCGGAATATAAATCCCGTTGTTCGACAGCCAATCCTCCGCGTCCCCTCCCTTGACGCCCAGTTTCCGCAAGCCGCTGACGTCACAAATACTCACCGCCGCCTCCCCCGCGGCCGAGTCGCCGATCCCCACCGCAAAGCTCCCGCCGCCATGTTCGCGCGTAACGGCGCCCCGGGAGAGGAGGAGGGCGTGAATCGGGCTTTGTCGAATCGGCACGAGAGGGATGAGTAATGACTAAGGAGAGGGAATGACTAAGGTCTAGTGACTAATGAATGACTAGAGGCTGTTTCAAAACCTTGTACGATGGCCTTCCAAGGCCGTCGTTTCTCGAGGATTTCCAAATTCGACGGCCTTGGAAGGCCATCGTACAAGGTTTTGAAATGCCCTCTAGTGACTAATGACAAAGCAAGGCGGAGCCTGCCGGGACGGCGCTGCGCTTGGTTCAGCTCATTCATTGTGCACTCCGTCGGGGTCGTAAAACGGCGTCTCGACAACCCGCGCCGCGACCAGTTGGCC
>JASMLW010000455.1 GCA_030748485.1 Pirellulaceae bacterium | reverse complement strand
TTCTTGCCGATGTACCGAAAACTCAAAGTGTTTACGTTGAGTCAGTATCTGGGCGAGCGCTACGGCGAGGGGAGTCGACTGGCCTATGCAGCCATCATGGTCGTCGTCATCGTCGTGATTCAGATGGTGCCCGGTTTCTATATCGGGTCGCGGTCGCTAAATATCTTGCTCAACGACGGCCGCACGGCGGCGGCGATCGCCCATGTCGTCGACGGTTCGGTGAGCTCGATTGAAATGAAGAGCGGAGGACGCGGGTACGCCTCGACGCCGCAGGTCAGAATCCCCGCACCTGAAGACACCGCCGTGTCGGTGGCCACCGCGACCGCTGACATCCGCGAAGGCGTCGTGGCCCGTATTCAAGTGACGAATCCCGGCGCGGGCTACCCGGACGGGCAAGTCACCGTGCGCTTTCAAGGAGGCGCCTCGTTTGACTCCCAACTCAACCCGGGCGACGTCGATCCGCGTTGGTATATGGTCGGCATCATCTTGATGGCCGTCGTGACCGGTGTGTACACGGTGATCGGCGGACTAAAGGCGGTCATGGTGACGGACGTCATTCAGTCAGTACTCATGTTGATCGCCGGACTGATACTCGCCTACATCACATTCTCCCAGCCCGAGGTCGGCGGCTGGTTTGGCATGACCGCCAAAGACGCCGCGTCCTCCGCACAAAAACTGCACCTCTATAAACCGGCCAGCGACCCGCAGTTTCCCTGGACTGGCGTGTTGTCGGGACTCATGGTGCTGCACTTCTATTATTGGGGTGCGAATCAGTTTATCGTTCAACGCGCGCTGGCGGCGCGGAGCGACGAAGAAGCTCGCATCGGCATCATTGGAGCCGGCTTCTTCAAGTTGCTGATTCCTTTCTTTTCGATCGGAGCCGGCATCGCCGCGTTTTACTACTTCCAAGCTCGTGGCGAGGATGTCGATCCCGACGCCGTGTTCATCACCTTGCTGACGAGGCTGGTCGCCCCGATCGGGTTTGGCCTGGTGGGGTTGGTCGCCGCCGGTTTGATCGGAGCGATTTTGTCGAGTCTCGATTCGATGATGAACTCGGCAGCCACGATCATCACCTACGATCTCTATCAGCGTTTCGCCGAGCCCGAAGCCACTGAGCAGCGACTTATCTGGGTCGGTCGCATCTGCATCATCGTGTTCATCATCGGCTCCGCCGGATTGACGGTCTTCACGATGGACCCTAATTCGGAAGAGAGCTTCTTCCTGATGATCGCATCTCACCAGAGCAAACTTGTTGCGGGTGTGGTCGTGGCGTTCCTGCTCGGCATGCTGTGGCCGCGGGCGACGGCGGCCGGCGGTTTGGCGTCCATCATCTCAGGATCGGCGTTCTCCTACCTGCTGCCCTGGATCTATTTGAAACTCATCGACGTTTTCCCCACAATCGCCGACACGTTTGGCAACCAGCTAAACTTCATGCACAGTGTCATGCTGGCCGCGGTTTTGGCGACCATCATTCACGTCGGCGTGAGCCTCGTCACGCCGTTCGATGCGAAGAAGAGCCAACTGACGTGGGCCGGAATGGGTGTCATCTCAACCACAACGCTGCGCCGTTTCTTCATCACGCTCGCCGGGCTGCTGTTGCTCTACGCCGCTCTCGCTGTGGCAATCGTCTTTTACCCCGTTCCCCCCTCGATCGCCGGACTGGCAGCCTCGACCGCTACGTTCGTCGCGTTCGTAACACCCTGTTTTCGACGTCGTGCGGCCAACAAAAAAGGCGGACACAAACCTATTTGGAAAGAGGACACGATCTGGGGCGGTCTGCTGGCCGCCTGCGCCGTGTTCATGATGTACTTCTTCTTTTGAGATCTATCGAACGCGTCCCGTCGTCGGCGCGTCGAGTCGACTAAAACGCTGAGCAGCGCTGCAGTGTTCAGCGGCGCAGTGTAGAATGCGTTCGCTGGCGTTTCCAAACAGCATTTCCAGACAGCAGATGCTGCGACTGTGAGGCCGGACCATGAAGTCTATTGATCGCCGTGGACTGCTGCAGATCGGGTCACTCGGCGGACTCAGCTTGACGCTTCCCGAGATCTTGCGGGCCGACCAGCGCCGCGGTCGCTTCCCACCGCGCGCCGACGCCTGCATCGTCATCTGTCTTAACGGCGGGCCGAGCCACCTGGACATGTGGGACATGAAGCCCGATGGTCCAACCGAAACGCGCGGCGAATTCAAGCCGATCTCGACGTCGCTGCCCGGCCTTCAGGTCTCGGAGCACCTGCCGAAGTTGAGCCGGCACATGCATCGCTGCACCTTGATTCGGTCGATGCACCACAGCGTCAACAATGCGCATGCGGCCGCCGTCTACGTGGCGTTGACGGGGCACGATCGGGGCGAGATCGGCGGTGGTTTTCTGCCCACGGACAACCCGCCGCCCGGAGCGGTCGCCGCGTTGCTGCGCCCGACGCCAAAGCACGTCGTGCCTCACGTCGCCTTGCCCTACATGACCAAAGAAGGAGCCAAAGGTCCTCCGCAACCGGGATTCTTTGGCGGCTGGATGGGACGAGCGTTTGATCCATTGTGGATTCTCCGCGACCCCAATCACCCTGAGTTTTCAGTGCCCGAGTTCTCGCTGCGGCGGGAAGTGTCGCCCGCGCGGCTCGCCAAACGCAGCGACCTGTTGGCGAACTTAAATACGCGGATCCCCGGCGGCGCGGCTCCGCCGCTCGACGCCATGAACCGTTTTCAATCTCAGGCCCGCGACGTGCTCACCTCGCAGACGACGCAGCGCGCGTTTCGCATTCAAAGTGAGCCAGTAGAAATGCGCGACTCGTACGGCCGCAACATCTACGGTCAAAGCGTCCTCCTGGCGCGGCGGCTGATCGAGGCGGGCACGCGAGTCGTCACGGTCTCGTGGGCTCCCGACGCCAACGCCACATGGGACACCCACAGCGGCAATTTCAAAAAACTCAAGAACACCCTACTGCCGCAGTTCGACCAAGCCAGCAGCGCGCTGCTGGCCGACCTCGACCAACGGGGCATGCTGGAGCGGACGCTCGTCGCGGTTGTCGGCGACTTCGGCCGCACCCCCAAGATCAACAAGAGTGACGCTGGGCGAGACCATTGGAATTTCTGTTACACAATCATGCTCGCCGGCGGCGGAATTCGGCCCGGATTTGTCTACGGAGCCAGCGACCGGCAAGGAGCCTACGTGAACGACCTGCCGACATCGCCCGCCGATGTGCTCGCCACCATGTACCGGCTCATGGGAATCGATCATCGAATCGAATTGTACGATCGATTCAATCGCCCGCACCAAATCGTCTCCAAAGGCTCTGTCGTCCACGAAGTCCTTATCTGACGACTTCAACACCGGATCAACGACCGACCTATTTGCGGCGTTGAGCGAACAACCAATCGTAGATCTTGCGGTTGGCGTACGTGGCCGCCCAAGAGTTGTGGCCGACGCCTGGGTATTCCGTATAACGGGGCTGCCCCTTTGCTTTCTTGAGAGCGTTCACCATGTCGCGGGAACGACTCACTTTTACTGCGCCGTCCTTGTCTCCATGGAATACCCAAATGGGCACATGAGCAATCGACTTGGCCAACGCCGCGTCTCCTCCGCCGCAGATTGGCAGCGCGGCGGCGAATTGTTTGGGCCGTCGTTGGACGGCGTCCCAGGCCCCAAACCCGCCCATCGAGAGCCCCGTGACGTAGATTCGGTTCTCGTCGATCGAGAACTCTTTCCGCAGTGCGTCGATCAACTCGAAACTCTGTCTCATCGGCGTCGTAGGACTCTTCGGCATCGTGTGCGAGTCGGCGCTCCAAGGCACATCGACCCATTGATCGCCTGTCGGGCACTGCGGCGCAATCACAAACGCTGGATGAGCCTTCATGACGTCGTCGCTGGCGAAGTCCGACATGCCGTGCACGAGTTGTTTGACGTTGTCCGTCCCCCGCTCGCCCGCCCCATGAAAGAAGATCACCAGAGGGTAAGACTTCTCGCCGTCGTAGCCGGCGGGCTTGAGCAATCGATAAGGCAACTTGCCGCCGTCCGCATCCGTGTAGGTCCGCGCCTCGTAGCGATCTTTGACATCAGCTCCGCTCGCAGTTGTCACCTGTGTCATCAGAATCACTCCGCACCATACGAACGTCCACATCACTCGCCACTGCATTTCGCTGCGCCTTGGGTTGAGTTGCTGATTGGTGTTGGCAATGCTCCCGCGACTCAGCAGTTTAGTCGGCGACATGCCGAATGTCTGCTCGGCTTGCCGAAAGGCTCCCGCTGCCGCCGGACATTGTCGGGAATGGCGATAGACCGCTGGAGTTCCGCCCGCCGGAACGGCGCAGCCCTTAGTCCCGCCTGCTCTAGTTTCGCGACGTGTCGGATTTCGACAGCGGCAACCTGTCCGCTTGTTTGGCGAAATGACGATAAGATAAGTCCTGCCCGCCGGGCAGGACTTCGCGACGAAGTCGCGACAATGGGCGTTCCACTGAACACAGCGGGGCGATCATAATCCGCGCTGACTACGAATCGGTCGTCGCCTCTCGGGGCAACCCACACTCGACGGCCTGGAAGGCCATCGTACATAAGACTTTGGATAACATCGTTATTTCGGGCAGGACCACGATGAACAAGAATCTCAAGGAACTCTACGCGTCCGCACTCGCGCGGCGCGATTCGGCTGTGCAAGACGGGTGTCAATCGGACGCCGACTTCAACAACGGCATGCTGCTCGCCCTCCGCGAGGCGTGGGAGCTGATGACCGGAACCGACGACCTCCACACCAGAGCTACGAAGGCGCAGGGGGAGCGAGTCGAGAGCTAGAGAACTTCAGCTTGGCCGCTCTACAGGTCGAACAGCGATGAGGCGACGGCCAGTTTGCCGAGATCGAGAGCGCCGCCGGCGGGAATCTCGACCTCGAATCGGCCGCGGTTCCACTTGGTTGGCTCCGATTCGTTTTGGGCGACTTCGCGGACGTATCCGCACGCTTCGTGCCAAACCTGGTATGTCCACCGACCTGACGGCGCAACCGGAATCTCGAAGTAACCGTTGTTATCCGTCACCGCGACGTAGGGGTGGTCTTTGACCACGACCCAGCCGTTCATCCACGGGTGCAACCCACAGCTGACTCGAGCCGGCAACCGTTCACCCGCGCCGATCACATACTCCTGTTTGTCGAAACCGGCGATGGTTGGATTGACCGGCGGATTCTCAAAAAAGTCGACTCGCATGTTGTGTCCGATCTTGTCGCCGTTGGCTAGGACGAGTCGCTGCTGCGTGTTGACGACACAGACGCGCGGTTCAAATCGGCACAGTTGATTTGTCATCTCGACCGACGTGTCGCAGACGAACGATTCGGGCGGGCTGGGAGCCTTCTCATCCGGTTCCAAGAAAAGCATGACGACGACATTGGCCAATCCGCGGTTCGCTCTGTTCACCACGAGCGTCTCGTCTTTCACACCGGCGGGAGCGCAGAACTTGGCGTCCTCCGTCACGGGTTCAAACACCATCTCAGGCACCTTGCCGGTGAACACGAAGCGACCGTGCAATGAACCGTGGACAGACGCCAGGAAGCGACCGGGATCGTCCTCGCGGGGCTCCTTTGGTCCGGGTTCATCGGGGCCGGCCGTCGCGATCGAATGGATATCATCCTGCTTATCGGCGATTCTCGACTCGCGTGGCGGCGTGAACCGCGTTCCGACCCACATCAGTAGAGCGGCCAGCCCGGCGGTCAGCACCGCCCCGATGATCCAGGGAAGTGAGCTTCGTTCGGAAGCGACGGGAGTGGGGTCGGCGTCGAGCAATCGTCGACGAGCTGCCGCCACCGCACTCTGACTCAGTTCGTCAGCCGGTTGATGTTCACCAATTGCAACGAGTCGATCTTCGATGTCCTGTTCGTCAAGCATGGGGCGCCTCATTTCTCGCCTGCCGCGTCGCCACAATCGTGCGCAACTTGGCAATCCCCTTGTGCAACAAGCCGCGAACTTGATGCGGCGTCTTTCCAATCTGTTTCGCGATTTCTTCGAACTCCTCGTGCTGAAGGTGCCTCCGTACGACAACCTCCTGTTGAGTTTCCGATAGCTCGGATAACGCGTCGAGAATCGCTTGGTAGTCTTCGTCGCGGCTGAGTCGATCGAGCGGGCGATCGCCCTCCGCCGCCGGCGGTTCGTCCAGCAACGCTGTAGCCGCCGAACGCGTCTGTTTCCGCCGCCAGTCAAGCGCCAAGTGCATGGCGGAGCGAAAAGCGTAGGCGGTTGGATCGCGGGCCCCGTCAAAGGACTCCGAACTCCGCAGTTTCAAGAACAAGTCTTGCAGCAGGTCCTCGGCCACGTCTTCGCGCAGCGTGATTCGTGTCAGCAGTGCGTGCAACCGCGCGCCTGACTCGTCGAGAATGCCGAGCAACATGTCTAGTCGATCGCTCAAGTGTTTTCCCGGAAGTTCCTGCCCATCTGACGAGTTTCGCACCCTCAGCGCAACTCGGTCATTCTAGACTCGGACCAGCGGCGGACCGGCGAGACGGCGTCCGAGACGACGATTTACCGCAGAAACTGGGCAATTTCCACGAGTCCGCTCTGTTGGGCCGACGCCTCAGCCGCCAGGCAGAGCAACGTCGACCAGCGTCCGTCGGATCCACTACAGGGGGGAGCGGCTCCCGTTCGCACGCAGTCCGCGACGGCGGCAATCTGATCGGCCAACTCCAGCAACTCGCCCGTCGGTTTGTCGAAGGCCATCGTATGAACATCGTCGCCAAGCCCGTAGCGAAGGCCGAACTCGGGCGAACTGTCCCGGGCGTCCGGAGCGCTCCAGTGCGCCCAGATCGCTCCCTTGGACCCAGTGATCTTGGCCGTCTGATGGTGCCCGAACGCCGCCAGCGTTTGCGTTACGATCGCGTATTCGCCGCCGGCGAAATTGAGAAAGCAAGAGAAGTTGTCCTGCAACTCGGGCCGACTCTCATCCCGCGAATTCGCCTTCGCGTAGATCGACACAGGATCGCCGCACTCGGTGAAGTACCAGCGGGCAAGATCGAAGAAGTGCACCGGCTCCTCGAGGATCCAATTGCCCACTCGCGCCGCATCGTACCGCCAACCTTCGGCTCCCTGGCGGTAGGGAAACCGCGAGAGTTCAATCAGCGCGTGGCGCACATCGCCGATGGCTCCATCTGCGATCAACCTCCGCACACCGCCCCACAGCGACGACAATCGCAACTCGTGACCGACGGCGACTAGTCGCTGACGTTGCTCGGCCAACTGCAGGAGCTGGTCGCAATCGTCGACGCTCAACGCCATCGGCTTCTCCAGCAACAGATGCTTGCCGGCGGTGAGCGCAGCGCTCGCCATTTCGAAGTGCGTTTGATTCGGCGTGACAACGTCGACGACGTCGATCTCGCCGCATTCCAACAGTTCGCGATAATCGCTCACAATCGTCGCGTTCGGATGAGCTGCGGCGGCCCGCTCGCGGCTGGCGGCGGACTTGACGGCGATAGCTCCCAACCGGGCGCCCGCCGTATCTTCGATGGCGCGAGCATGATGAGCGCCGAAGAGTCCGTAGCCGATCAATCCAAAGCAGACATCTGTCATCACGGCGGCGCCGTTGGTCTAGGCCTTTTTCAAATCCTCGTGGAACACGCGAGCTCGAGGGTTCTCTTCCTGCAGCTTTTCCGCGACAGGCTGCGTGACCTTCGAGCCGAGCAGCCAGATCTCTTTGAGGCAGGGCAGCCCGTGGATCTGCACCGCGTCTTGATCGACGTTGCGATCGTACAAGAAGATTCGCCACGCGCGGCCCGTCTCGGAGATTTCCACGCGAGCTCCGACGTCGTTGAGGGCGACGATCGCGTCTTGGTTGTCCGGATCCAGAGTCGATTCGTCGATCTCTTCTTCTTTCTCTTCCTCTTCTTTGACTTCCTCTTCCGCCGCTGCCGCCTGGTCGTCGGCGGGCTGACCTGAGGGATCGTCCGAACGCTCGTCCGAACGCTTGTCCGAACGCTCGTCCGAACGCTTGCCGGAGCGTTTCGAGCGACGGTTCGACCGCCTTCCGCGGTCTTCTTTTACGTCTGGCTCAGCATCAGCCGGTGCGGTCTCCGTGTCGGCGTCACTTTCATCTTCAGAAGGTTCTTCGGTCTCGGCGGCGCTCGAAGAATCAGCTTCTTCTTCATCGTCGCTCTTCGGCCGCCGCTTACGCA
>JASMLW010000454.1 GCA_030748485.1 Pirellulaceae bacterium | reverse complement strand
CGGGTGCTTGGGCTTCTGCCTGAGGACTCGGACTTCGTGACCGGTGAATAGCTGCTGCGTCCCCTGCTGATGGCAAAAGCCCGTGTGCACCATCGACCGCAGCAAGCTGAATCGATCGGCGACCTCCGCGTGTCGGGGCAGCAACTCGCAGATGTTCATTCCCGGGACGCGCGTCGAGATGGGCGAGTAGGGACCGCGAAAGGCGGAGGCGGCCAGCGGCTTGGGGTCGTACGTCTCGATGTGACTCGCCCCGCCCTGCAACCAAACGACGATTAAAGCCGTGTTCGACGTTTTGGCTGACGACTTCGCTGCGGCCGATGATCGTTCCCGCAGTTGAAACAGTTCGGGGAGTGTCAGCGAGCCGAGTCCGGCCAAGCCACATTGCAGGAACTCGCGTCGCCCCATGGTGGCTCGGTTGCTCATCTGCATCTCCAACCCATCGGTGGTGTGGTGAACGGACATTCTAATGCGGCGGCGAAGATCTGGCCATTCGAACCCGTGTCGCGCATGGACTGTGTCATTTGCAGGTCGCTCCCGGCGCCGACGGCATACGCCACCTAGCTGACCGCTTCGGCTACGTGTTTCGACGTCACATTGCGCGGGTGCGGCTTGACTGCTCTGGCGGGCAGTGTGGTTAGCACAACGCAAACCGTATCCGTCGCCGGATCGGCCCAACAGAGCGTGCCCGTCGAACCGCTATGGCCAAACACTCTCTCGCTGCCCTTGGGTCCGCCCAGTCCAGGCCCCACGTCAAACGCCAATCCGCGCGGGCGAACGCCCTGGGGATTGTGGTTGCGGATCATCAGGCGGGCGGTCTCAGGTTGCAGTAGTTTCCCCTCGGGACGCAGGAACGCTTCGAGAAACCGAGCCACATCGGCCGCCGAACCGTGAGCGCCGCCCCAAGGGACCCCCAGCTTTCGCCAGTAAACGCTGTTCCAATCCCAATCCTTCGTGCTGGGATCGCCGGCGCCGGACTCGGGAGCGGCGTTCTCCACCTGACAACGCATCAGAGAGTCGAGTTGCAAACGCCCAACTCCCAGAGCGGAGTGCTTCATATCGAGCGGGCCAAACACCGACTCGTCGACCAGCTTGGCGATCGGTTTGCCCGTGATACGCCGCGCGACTTCCGTGGCCAACAGGATGGCCATGCTCGAATAGCTGTAGCGAGTTCCAGGTTCGAAAAGCAGCGGCGTGCGAATCGCGCCGCCGACGAACTGTGAAAGCTCCGCGTGGCTCGCTCGAAGTCGGGAGTTTTCGGGCAGTTGGTCGGGCAGTCCGGACACGTGCGTAAGCAACTGGCGCACCGTAATTCGGTCGCGCTCGTCGCCCTTGAACTCGGGGATGAACTTTTGGACCGGATCTTCCAAGTCAAAAAGCTCGCGATCGTACAGCGTCATCACGGCCGCTATCGAGATCGGCTTGGAAATAGACGCCAACAGAAAAATGGCGTCCTTCGATCCAGCTTTGCCAAATGACTTCGTGAAAACAGTCTTGCTGTGTCTCACATAGAGCGACGCCGCTTCGACTTGTCCGGAGGAAGTCGCCCGCGCCAGAACATTGGCTGCGGCGTTGAACTTGTTCTGTTTGACGGCGGCCACGAGAGGCGAGCCAAACGCGAATCCCGCACCGGCTGCCAGGAAGGTTCGTCGTTTCATGTGTCTCTCAGTTATGGCGTTGAGGATTTGGGACTTCCCTGGTTGGATTCCAGCGACCAACGGGAGCGGGCGAACGCCCACCGAGCGGCAGCTCGCTTTGTGTGTGGCACTGCCACTTGTTGCTGGGCTCTTCATTTGGTTGACGGCTTGCTCTTCTTCTTCGGCTTGACGGCGGGCGCATCGAAGGGTCGCAAGGGGAAAATCTTTGACGGTCGACGCTCCTGCTCCATCAGTTTGGCCAATCGCTCGACCACCTGTGGGTGTTGGTCCGCCACGTCGTGGCGCTCGGAAACATCGTTGACCAAATCGTAGAGCTCGACCTTCAGCGAGCCGCTCGTCATGTTCTGGCGAATCGCTTTCCATTTGCCCACGCGAATCGACTGTTGTCCGCCGTAACTCGGAAACTCGCGATACAGATAGGGGCGTTCCGGTTGCGACTTGCCGAGCAGCGTCGGCGCCATGCTGACGCCGCTGATCTCCGCGGGCGCAGCATCGCCGGCTCCAGCCACATCCAGTAGCGTCGGCAGCCAATCTTCGAAACCACTCACCCGATCGCTCGTGGATCCGGCGGCGACTTTTCCAGGCCAGCGGACAATCGTCGGCACTCGAACGCCGCCCTCGTAGAGCGATCCCTTGAGCCCGCGCAGCTCGCCCACGCTGGCGAAGAATTCGTAGTCGACCTCGTTCTTGAGCAACGTCGTCCCGTTGTCGGAGCTGAAAACTATCATCGTCGAAGCCGTCAGGTTCAACTCGTCGAGCAACTTGAGAATGCGTCCGACATTGCGGTCCATCCGCGTGATCATGGCCGCGTAGGCGGCTCGAGGTGTGAAGTGCGGCGTGTAGCCGCGATTCCCCGCGCGCGTGAATGGCGGGTCGCGCCAGCCCAATTTCAGATACGGCTTCAAATCCTCATCGGGCACATGCAAGGCGACGTGCGGTATGACTGTGGGGTAGTACAAGAAGAACGGCCGTTTTTGATTCGCGCGAACGAACTCGAGCGCCTGCCGATTGATCGTTTCCGGCGCATACTCTTTGCCCTTGAAGATGTCGTAGCTGCGCGGATCGAGCGGATTGGCTCCCGCCGGCAGACTGGCGTGCCCCGGCACGGCCGGCCGATTGTTGAGCTCCACGCGTTTGTCGTCGCTCCACAAGTACGACGGATAGTAACTGTGCGCGTGACTCTGGCAGTTGTATCCGAAGAAGCGGTCGAATCCTTGCTTCAGTGGATCACCGGTCGAGCCCGGACCGCCGAGTCCCCACTTCCCAAAAGCGCCTGTCACATACCCCTGCTTGCGCAGCAACTTGGCGATTGTGACTTCATCCGGCAGGATCGGTTCCTGGCCTTCGGGAGGTACGAATCGGTTGCTGCGAATGTGGGCGACGCCAGGGTGCTTTCCCGTCATCAGCACACACCGCGACGGCGCGCAGACCGCGTTGCCCGAATAGTGTTGAGTCAGCCGCATGCCCTGGCGGGCGAGTTGATCCAGATTCGGAGTGCGAATCAGTCGTTGTCCGAAACTGCCCAGTTCGCGGTAGCCGAGATCGTCGGCCACGATCAGCACGATATTCGGCTTCGCGGCCGGAGCCGCATCGACGAACTCACTCGTCGAACTGATGATCAGGACCGCCGCCGCGATGATGTCCAGCCGCCGCATCAGCACTTGTCTTTTCAACATTGTCAACTCCTTCACGGGCTCCCCAGTGAGATGCGTCCACGAATCCCGACACTCCACGGCTTCACATCGAGCGGGATGGCTCCGAGATCCGGCTGCGCACCGCCGGCTTCTCGCAACGGGTCGAACCATTGCTCCGGAATGGCGACGCCTGACTTCACAGCGGGGCTATCGGCTTTCAATGTCGGCCGCCAGAGACCATCGGGAGCCGCATCGAGTCGACTGAACTTGGGATCGCCAAACTGATCGTTGGCCATCCACGCCGCGGGCCGCTCCGCTTTGCGGTAAGCGTAGCCGCGTCCCTCCCGTTCAAAATAGTCGCCCTGATACTGGGGCCCATCCAGAATCCCCCAGTGCAGATTCCCGTCCACCAACGTGTCGTCCGCGCCGGGCGCGAAATTCAGTCCGGGGACGCCCTTGAGCTGGCAGAAAATATTGTTGATCACTCGACGAGTCGTGCCGCGCGTGGCTCGACCGCCGATTCCCAACCCGTAGTAACCCCGCCACGCTGGTTCCGTTCGCACGACCGTGTTGTGATAGAAGAAGTAGTTTGGCCAGATCGGCCCGCCGTGGTCACCGCAGAGCGTGCCGGGCTGGTTGAGGTACGCCCCGCTGTCGTCGTTCTCTCTTGGAGGCGTCTTGAAGACCCCGCGCCGCAGGTCGATGACGTTGCGTGTGATGAAGACGCCGCTGCCCGCATCGACTTCGGGCGGGCTCTCGTCCCCGTCCATCTCGTGCAACGTCAGCGTCAGCAGGCAACGCGAAATCAAGTTTTGATAAACGTAGATCTCGTGATCTCGTTTCCGAGCGCCGAATTCGATGCCGTCGTCATTGAAGTTGTCGACGTAGTTGTGGTGAAACCGCAAGCCGCGAATGTACCGCACCCATACTCCGTCGTGATCGTCGGTGAATTCCGAGTACGAAATCTCGCAATCGTGGCTTTCCGGCTTGTTGCGCTGGCTGATGATTCGATAGGACGGAGTGCCTCGGTACT
Source organism: Pirellulaceae bacterium (assembly GCA_030748485.1). Classification (GTDB taxonomy): domain Bacteria; phylum Planctomycetota; class Planctomycetia; order Pirellulales; family Pirellulaceae; genus JASMLW01. Next base: position 4,870 of record JASMLW010000454.1, on the reverse strand, counting down.
TCATACTGGCGCGCGACGACCAAGGAGCGGCGAGTCCGCGGAACGCGCAATTGACTATCTTCAAATTGCTGGTCGCCTTGACGAGCAGACCGGGAGATCCGCCGAACACGGTCACGCCATCGAGCGTTACGTGATCGGAACCATAGAGATTGATGAGCGGACTGCCGGCGGCCCCGCGCAACGCGATGTCGCGAAACTCGATGTGCTTCACGCTGTTAATTCTCAACACGTCCGCGCCGAACGGCCCGGAAATAGATAGCGGCACTTTGCGAGGATCCGTCTCTCCGCGATAGCTGTTGTCGCCCAACCCGGGAAGGTTCGTATGCGCCAATCGCACATGGATCCGCTCTGTTTCTCGATTGAACCAGACCCCTGGACCGCAATGGATGCCTTCGTCTTTTTGCAGTTTGTTGGTGACGTCCCACAACATGCTCGTGTCGCGTAGATCGAGCGCCGTTCGATAGCCGTGCAGCGGCGTCATCGTCTCCATGAAGTGTCCCAGCACGAGGGGCCGTTCATCCTCTTTGCCGTAGAAGGGCTCCCAACCGGCGGCGGGGAAGATGCTGACCACGTTGCGCTGGTTGAATTCGGGATACGTTTTCGTCGAGACAAACTCGTGTTCGGCCCCGCCCTCAAAGGGAACCCACGACTCGCCGGGCGCGGTCTGAAACTCGGGCAAACCGCCGTCGATCACGGCGACTTGGCCGGGCATGCTGGCCAGCGTGATCGGAGCCCCCTCCACTCCGGACCGCCGGACCACGACATGTTCGAAATAGACGCCGCCGCGCAGGTAGACAGTCACGCCTGGAGCGGCGCGTTGCAGGGCGTGGTTGATCGTTTTCCAGGGGCGTTCCTGCGAGCCGTCGTTTTCGTCGCCGCCGCGACGCGCGTCGACGAACAGTTTGTCCCCGTCGCTCAAGGCGTGCTGGGAGGGTCGCGGCAACGGCCTCATCGGGCCGGCGGCGCGGCAAAGGGACCAAGACGACATCGCGATGCAAACCAAAACGAGCCAACCGACGATGCTGCGAATCACCATCTCTCCCCTCCCGATTAGTCACGCGCCAAAACCACATCATACCGGGCCGCGATCCCCGGTGGGGGTGCGGACGATGGATGTCGGTTTCCCAGTTCCCTTCTCTCTGACGAAAATCTCAACTCGTGCTAGAATCGGCCAGAGGGAGTCGTCTCCCATCCCGCCCCAAAACCGCGTGGAAACCGCGTCCAACGTCGTGAATGCATGACTGACTGGGAAGCTGAACCTGTCACACTTTGGATCGCCGCCCTGAAAGAGGGCAGCGACGAGGCGGCCGCCCAAATCTGGCAGCGTTTCTTCGATCGGCTCACTCAAGTCGCCCGCCGGAAACTTGGCTCGGCGCGACGGGTCGCCGACGAAGAAGACGTCGCCCTCAGCGTCTTCGACACGCTGTGCCGAGGCGCCGAGCAGGGGCGGTTTACTCAGCTTCGCGACCGCGATGACTTGTGGAGGTTGTTAGTTCGCATCACGGCTCAAAAGTCGGTCGATCAATTGCGCCGCGCGGGTCGCCAAAAGCGCGGTGGCGGCGATGTCCGGGGACACTCCGTGTTCGGGGGTCGCGACTCGGCCGGCTTCGAAGACGTACTGGCCCGCGATCCCTCACCCGATTTTCTCGCCGCTCTCGACGAACATCACCAGCGACTCTTCGACGCGCTCGCCGACGACACACTGCGACAGATCGCCCAGTTGCGGATGGCGGGCGATTCCAATGAGGAGATCGCCGACGCCCTGGGCGTCTCGCTGCGCACGGTGGAGCGAAAGCTGGGGCTCATCCGCACGCGGTGGTCGCGGGAGTTGGGAGAATGAGTGACGCGTCCGACACGCGCCCCGACGACGACTTGACGCTCGGAGAAAAGCTCGACCCCATTTGCGACGCCTATGAAAAAGCGTGGCTGAAAGACGAACGGCCGCGAATTGAGGATTTTTTGGCGCGGGTCGAAAAGAGCGCTCAACCCAACCTGCTGCGCGAATTGCTGTTGTTGGAAATTGAGTATCGTTCGCGGTCCGGCGAAACGCTGGGCGTGGATGAGTACGTCGATCGGTTTCCCGACGACGCCGAACTCGTCCGCCAATGGGCGGCCCGCGAGTTCGCGCGGTTGGCCGGGGCCATCAGCCCGGCGACCGCTCCGCAACTGTTGGGCGATTACGAGTTATTGGAGACGCTGGGCGCCGGCGGTATGGGCGTGGTCTATCGCGCAAAGCAGCGCAGCGCGAATCGCGAAGTGGCGCTCAAAGTGATTCGCAGCGATCGCATCGCCCCGCAGCACGACGGCACGCCGGCGCCGGCGACCGAACGATTCTGGACTGAAGCGCAGGCGGCGGCTCGCCTCGAACACGAAGGCATCGTCACCGTCTACGATGTCGGCGAAGTCGAAGGCCAACCATTCTTTTCGATGCGGCTCGTCGACGGCCAAAGCCTTGGCGATATGCTCCGCGACGGACCGCTCGGCAATGACGCCGCGGCGAAGTACTTGCGAGACGTTGCGCGGGCGATCGAAGAAGCTCACCGCCAAGGCATCCTCCATCGCGATCTCAAACCGCAAAACGTCCTGATCGACGCCAAGACGGACCGCGCGTTGGTCGCCGATTTTGGTCTGGCCAAAATGATCGAGGACGACAGCGAGCTGACTCGGCACGGCGAGGTGATGGGAACGCCGCAGTACATGTCGCCCGAGCAGGCTCGCGACGCCTCCACCGTGTCGACGGCGGCCGATATCTACTCGACCGGAGCCACGATGTACCACGCGCTCACCGGTCGTCCGCCATTCCTGGCCGCGTCGGCGATGGACACCGTGCAACAAGTGATCAACGAGGAGCCGTTGCCGCCCCGCAGGTTGAATCGCGCCATCGATCGAGACCTCGAGACGATTTGCTTGAAGTGTCTTGAGAAAGACCCGCCTCGGCGCTATCAAACCTCCGCCGAGGTGGCCGACGAACTCCACCGATTCCTCGAGCGGCAGCCCATTCGCGCGCGGCCGGTCGGCGTCGCCGGTCACGTCTGGCGCTGGAGCCGCCGAAAGCCCGCGCTGGCGGCCATGTCGCTGGTCGCCCTGCTGCTCGCCATCGCCGCCGCGACCGGGATTGGCGTGGGATATCGGCGCTCCGAAGCGGCTCGCCAATCGACGGCCGCCGGGTTCGCGGACGCCTCGCTCGCGCTCGACAATTTCGTCAACGAAATCCGTGGCGACGAACGACTCAACTCACCCGAGCTGCGGCCGCTCAAAGAGGAACTGCTGCGACGCGCCGTGCAATACTACGAACAATTCCTGGCCAAGCGAGCCGCCGACGAGAACTTATCGTCGCAAGTTGCCCGCACCTATTACCAAGTCGGTTTGATCTACGAGGACATCGCCACGACCGAGCAAGCTCAAACCGCCTACGAGCGGGCGGCCGATTTGCAAAGAAAAAGAGTCGCCGCACAACCGGGCGGTGTCGAACTGCTCGCTCAGACAGGGGATACGCTCAACGCCCTGGGGCGAGTCTACGTGAAGACCGCCCAAGCTCCACGCGCCGAAGCGACGTTGCAGGAGTGTATCGCCACGCGAGAGTCCGCCGTTCGCCTGGCCGACGCCAACACGCATCCGCTCCGCCGCCAGTTTCGTCGGCAACTGGCCAATTCGCATATGAACCTGGGTATCCTCAAAAAGAATCTCGATGATCCCTCCGGAGCTCTCCAGCAATACCAAGCCGCGCAGGGATTCCGGTTGCAGCTGCTCGACGAAGATCAAAACGACCTTAACTCGCGCCGCGATCTGGGCATCGGCTATTACAACATCGCCAACTTGCAGAGCGACCGGGGCGATGAAATGGAGGCGGTCGAGAATTATCAGCGGGCGGTCGACCAGTTGTCCGGCGTTGAATGGGGAATGACCGAGCGCAACGCGATCTTCACGCTGGTCGTCAGCCTCCGTCTACTCGGAGATCTGTCGGTTGAGTACGAGGAGGCCAAGAGCTTTTACGCGCAAGCTGCCGAGAAGATGGGCGAGCGAGCCAAGGCTCATCCAGAGATCAATCATTGGCAGCAAGAGCTGGCGCAGATCGCTATGAACCGCGGCCAGTTGGAGTTCGATGCGGCCATGCTGCAGGACGCCGCGGACCATCTGGCGACGGCGGAGACGATCCTGCTGCGGCTGCGCGGCGAAGACGCCGAACGGCTCAGTTACCAGCGGAATCTGGCCCGCACATGGCACGGGCTCGGTCTGGTCCGCGCCGAACAGACGGAAACCAAACTGGCCGTCCAGACGCTGCGGCGGGCGGAGGAGTTGATGGCCGCCATCGTCGCGGGCGGCGGCGATGAATTCGACGCCGACGCCCTGGCGGAGATTCGCGCAACATTGGCGTCGCTCGATCCTTAACCGAGGACGGATGACCTCTGAAATGGGCGCCGTTCGCTCCCGCCCCGCCCCGCCAATCCGCCACATTTTGACCCGGCGATTCAAGCGGTACCGCCGGAACAGCCGATACAACCGATATACCCCCTCCCCTGTCGGCCGCTCCATCCCACCTCGCGCGCCAACCAATGAAACTCCCCACCCGCGTTTTCGCCACGCTCTGTTTTTCGGCATCGCTGTTCCTCGTTTCCCACAGTGCGAAGCCCGCTCGCGCTCAGGATGATGAGACGGATGGCGAGTTGATTCTGTTGGTCGACCCGCTCGACCTGCTGGCTCAGCAGCCGACAACGCAACCCCCGACAACGCAACCCCCGACAACTCCCGACTCGCCGTCGGATCGACCTCCCGTGCGACCGGACAATACGCGCGAGACTCCGCGCACTCGCACCCGCGCGCCGATCCGCAGGTCGACCTCCTTTCGACGGTCGAGCACACGGTTGGCACG
>JASMLW010000453.1 GCA_030748485.1 Pirellulaceae bacterium | reverse complement strand
GCAGGCGGACAGCGGCCCGTGCTTGAGCACGTGTGAAGCAAGCGTTCATGCAGCATGCCACGCCACATCCCCGGTTCGCTCTTCGGCTTCTCGTACCAACGATCTCGCGGTGGCTGCATCCAACGCCCCACACTCACGTCGCCCCTCGCCATCACGTCCCAACGTCCTGATGCCGGCTGCAACCAACGCCCCATTCTCGCGTCGCCCCGCGCCATCGCGTTCCAGCGACACGAGGGCGTTTACGCCCTCCTCCGCCGCAGGCGGTCATAGGCCCGTGCTTGAGCACGGGTGAACCAAGCGTTCCGGCTGCATCCAACGCCCCATTCCCGCGTCGCCCCTCGCCACCGCGTTCCAACGATTTCGCGGTGGCTGCATCCAACGCCCCACACTCACGTCGCCCCGCGCCATCACGTCCCAACGACCTGATGCCGGCTGCATCCAACGCCCCACACTCGCGTCGCCCCGCGCCATCACGTCCCAACGACACGAGGGCGTTTACGCCCTCCTCCGCCGCAGGCGGTCATAGGCCCGTGCTTGAGCACGGGTGAACCAGGCGCTGCTGCTGCATCCAACGTCCCATTCCCGCGTCGCCCCGCGCCATCACGTCCCAACGACCTGATGCCGGCTGCAACCAACGCCCCACACTCACGTCGCCCCGCGCCATCACGTAGCAAGAAAGACGAGGGCGTTTACGCCCTCCTCCGGGGACACGATGTGACACATTGTGGTGGAGCAGACATTTTCGACTCCGCTACAAGTACTCGGCCAATGGTCCGCCGCGCGCCGCCCGCGCGTCAACTTTTGCCGTAGTCGCCGGGTCCTCGATCAACGGCGGCGCGTGATGCGGTTTCGACCGCGCATCGATGATCAGCGGTCCTCGACAACCCCAATGCTTCGCTTCAATGAACTCACCGACACCGTGCACGTCCCGCGCCGGATCGCTTCGCGTGAAGACGGTCCAGAGGAAATTGTTCAATGAACTGGTCGCGAATCCAGCGTCGTCCACCAGCACCCACAGCGGAAAACGAGTCGCCGGATGATCGAGCCGTGAGTCCAGCAAACGCCAGAGGTCTGGATCGGGCCCGCCAACGTCGACGACGGGACGTCCCCCGATGGCGATGACTCCTGGGATAGGAGCAACTGCCAGGCGGCCGGTTTCGCCGAGCGGCGAATCGGCGGGCGCGTCAGTCGGCAGATCGCGAATCGCCGGGCCGGCGGCCGCCACAGTCAGCTTCGATCCCGAGTTCAACGCGCCGCCCGTGTAGTCGAGCGTGTCGACCGTCGTTTGCGTTTGAAAATGCAAATCGCGACTCCAGTCGACCCGTCGCAGAACTTCCGCAAAGACGTTGGCCACGTCCTCGACGTGCAAATCGGGAACGTCGTAGCGATTGATGATGAAAAGGTATTTGGCCAGCGACATCTGCCCCTGTCCGAGAATCGCGTTGGCCTGAGTCAACAACTCCTGTGGGCGACCGGAATCGTTGTACGGCGTGTAACGTTCGCTCCCGATCGCCAACATCAAGGGATGAACTCCCGCCGCATCGACGGCGTGGACGGCTTCCACTCCCGGGACCACCGTGGGAATGATCGGACCGGTGATCTCGTGAATCAACTCGCCAAACGTCGTGTCCTCCTGCGGTGGGCGGCCGACCACGGTGAACGGCCAAATCGCGTTCGCCCGATGAGTCACTCGCTCCACGTGGAGCACGGGGAAATGGTGAGCCAGACTGTAGTATCCGAGGTGGTCGCCGAAGGGACCCTCCGGCAATTGACGATCGGGTTCGACAGTTCCCTGAATGCAAAAGTCGGCGTCGGCGTACACCGGCAAGCCGCCGCCGCTGAACATGCCGATCCGCCGCCCCGCCAAAGCTCCGGCGAATCCCAACTCGGAGAGACCCTCAGGTAACGGCATCACGGCGGCCAGCGCCATCGCGGGCGTTCCACCGACGAAGACATTCACCCGAAACAAACCGCCCTTGCGAAGAGCCGCTTGATGATGGACGCCAATGCCGCGATGGATCTGATAATGCAAGCCAACTTCGCGATCGGACTGGTACTCTCCGCCGGAGAGCTGAATGCGGTACATCCCCAGGTTGGAATGCGCCAGTCCCGGTCGTTCGGGGTGCTCTGAATAGACCTGCGGCAGAGTGATGAAAGCACCGCCGTCGTCCGGCCAGCATTTGAGCTGAGGGAGCCGGGAGATCTCCGTTTGGTGAGCCATCACGGCGGCGCTGAACGGCCGTTTCGGAATCATCCGCAAGGCGCCCAAGGGCGCGTTCCAATACCTGCTCGGCCGCCGCCAAAACGCTTTGGGGTCGATCTTGAGTTCGATCAGCCGCCGCACCGTCTCCAGCGTGTCGCGGAAGATGAACCGAGCCCGCTCCAGGGTGCCGAACAGGTTGGAGACCATGGGGAAAGCCGTGCCGCTAACCCGCTCGAACAAGACAGCCGGACCGCCGTTGGCGTAAACGCGCCGCTGAATCTCAGCGGCTTCCAAATGCGGGTCGACCTCCTCCGTCAGGCGGACCAGGCGTCCGTGTTGTTCGAGGTCGGCGACGCACGCCTGCAACGACCGGTAACCCATCGCGGTCTGTATCCTCCTTCGCTCAACGGATGCGGATGGGCGCGTCGCTACCAGTCGCGGGCGACTTCGACGAGAGTGCGGACCATGGCCCCGCTGCCGCCCGCGTCGATCCACGACTTGGCTGAGTCGAGAAACGCCGGGCCGGCGATATCGATATGCGTCCACGGTGTGTCGCCGACGAATTCTTCGAGGAACTTGGCCGCCGTCATGGCTCCGCCCCAACGCCCCTCGCCGATGTTCTTGATGTCCGCCACGTCGCTGCGAATCTGCTCGCCAAAATGATCGAACATCGGCAGCTCCCACGTCAATTCTCCGCACGCGGCGGCGGCCGCCGAGACGCGACCGCGCAGCTCCTCGTCGTTGGTCATCAACCCGGCCACGTCCAGTCCGAGCGCTACGCAACACGCGCCGGTGAGCGTCGCCAAGTCGATGATTCCTCCCGGCTTCATTTCCGCCGCGACGTCGAGTACATCGGCCAGCACGAGCCGTCCCTCGGCGTCCGTGTTCAACACTTCGATCGTCTTGCCGCTGCGGGCGGTGAGCACGTCGCCCAACTTGAACGCGTCGCCGCTGACCATGTTTTCCACCAACCCCATCAGCCCGATGACGTTAACGGGCAGTTTCAGCCGCGCGATTGCCGTGATCGCGCCGAGCACCGTGGCGGCGCCGCCCATGTCGCACTTCATCGTCTTCATCGAGTCGTTGGGCTTGAGCGAGTACCCGCCGGAATCAAAAGTGACGCCCTTGCCGACAAGCGCCAGCGGCGGCTGGTCGGCCGCGCCGCCGTGGTAGCGGAGGATCACTAGCCGCGGTTCGCGTGTCGAGCCTCGGGAGACACCGAGCAGCGACCCACAGCGCTCGGCCTCCAACTTGGCCTGGTCCCAAACCTCAACCTCCAAGCCCGCATCGGCGGCCGCCGCACCCGCTTGCTCGGCGAACGTCTGAGGAAAAATATAGTTCGCCGGCTCGTTCACCAACCGCCGCGTCAGGTTGACCGATTCTCCGAGCACCTGGCCCGCCTCCAGGGCTCCCTCCGGAGCTCCACTCCATCGGATCTCATCGAACGGATGCAGCTTGTTCGTCTCGCGATGGATGTCCTGCCCTTGGCACGCGCAGATCGCCGCGGACACGCCCGCTTCCACCAACGGTCCATCCCAATCGCCGACAAAAAACGCGACTCGACTTCGCTCTTTCGCCGCCAGGTGTTTCGCCGCCGAGCCGATGGCCCTCGTGACGGAACCTCGGTCGAGCGAATCGGCCGGCCCCAAGCCGACGACGACCAACTGAGTCGTCTGCAATCCGGCGGGAGCCAGGATGGAAACGACTTCCGCCGCCTTGCCCGTGATTTCACCCGCCTCAATCAGCTTGGAAATGGCTCCGTTGGTGGCGGCGTCGGCCTCCGCAGTCGGCCCTTCCGGCGGCGTGTCGGCGGTGTAACCGACCACGATCGCGGCCGCCGAAATGGCAGTGATCAATTCGTCCGTGCGTGAAACTTTCATATGAAAAATCTCAATGTCTCGAATTCTGGATTGCCCTCGGCGGACATCATATCAAAAACGGATCATCGAGATTCGGTCGGGCGACGCGACTGCGGACGATGGATGCAGCCGCAGCGAAATCGTTGGAACGCGATGGCGCGGGGCGACGTGTGTGGGGCGTTGGTTGCAGCCGCAGCGAAATCGTTGGAACGCGATGGCGCGGGGCGACGCGGGAATGGAGCGTTGGATGCAGCCGGAGCGCCTGGTTCACCCGTGCTCAAGCACGGGCCTATGACCGCCTACGGCGGAGGAGGGCGTAAACGCCCGCGTATCGTTGGGACGTGATGGCGCGGGGCGACGTGAGTGTGGGGCGTTGGATGCAGCCGCAGCGAAATCGTTGGAACGCGATGGCGCGGGGCGACGCGGGAATGGGGCGTTGGTTGCAGCAGCAGCGCTTGGTTCACCCGTGCTCAAGCACGGGCCTATGACCGCCTGCGGCGGAGGGGGGCGTAAACGCCCCTGGTTCGATGGAGCGTTGGTTGCAGCCGGCACGAAATTGCGTGGAACGCGCCACCGCGTTCCACGCAATTTCGTA
>JASMLW010000452.1 GCA_030748485.1 Pirellulaceae bacterium | reverse complement strand
ACCTCGACAGCTCCAAAACCAATGATCTGCTCGTCGTCACCCGAGCCGACCGTAACGACGAATCCATTGGCGGCGAGCAATTGAATCTCGACCTCGGAGCGTTGCAACAGTTTGCGGCTCGCCATGAACGGAGCCAGGAACTCGACGACGCCCGGCAGGTCGGCCGCCGTCGCCTTGCGCAATTCCCATTCACCGGTCATCAGATCACTTTCAGTTGTTGCCAGCCAAGTCGAGGTGAGGCAGGGCCAGAGCTCGGCTGACAGGTTTGGCTGTCATGCGCCGCCGCCGACATCGTCGCGGACATCGTCGCCGACATCGTCGCGGACACACCAAGCTTCGATGAGTTTGGCGTAGAGTTCTTCGCCGAGCTCGAGTTGTTCGACAGCAATCCACTCGTCGGCCGTGTGCGCCTGCTCGATGCTGCCCGGGCCGATGACAACGATGTTGTCGAGATCGGTGAAGACACCGCCGTCGGTGCCGTAGGCGACGGTGCGAGACGATTCTCTTTCCGCCAGCGCGAGGATCTCGCGTACGTAGTCGGAATTGGGATCAGTGTAGAGGGCGTCGCAAGCTCGCTGTAGTTCGATTTCGATCCCGCATTCCGTTGCGGCTTGTTCGGCCAACTCGAAAAACTTGCGACCGTCTTGTCCTGGCATCGGCCGATAGTAGACCGTGCAGATGCTGTTCGGCGGCTTGATGTTGATCGCCGCCGTGTGGTCGTTGACGCCGATATTCCAGCTGATCGACGGGGGCGTGAACTCCGCGTTTTGCCATTCGACGTTGTTTTCCGCTTCGTCGTGGATTCTTTTCATCTCGACGAGAAACGGAATCATGGCCAAGTTGGCGTTACAGCCGTACGGCGTACTTGAGTGGGCGGATTGCCCTCGGGAAACGGCGCGAAATCCGTAGGTCCCTTTGTGCGCGTGGACGACGTCCAGCATCGTCGGTTCGCCGATCACGACGCGCGAACCGCCATCGGCCATTTCTCGATAGAGCTCAGATCGCGCGGCGACGTTCTTGGCGCCTCCATAGCCGATCTCTTCATCCGACGTGCAGGTGATGTAGAGGGGATTCGCCAGGTCGTCATTCGCGTGGCGTTCAGCCGCCGCCAAGGCGCACGCCAGCGACCCCTTCATGTCGCAGCTGCCGCGCCCGTAGAGTCGATCGCCGTGGACGGTTGGTTCAAACGGGCCGTTGTCGGCCATCGACCAGTCGTCGGCCGGCACGACGTCGGTGTGCGCGAAGTAGGCCATTCCGCCGAGCCCCGCGCCTCGTTTTGCAACCACACACGCCTTGCGAACTCCGAACTCGTCGTCGTATTCAAGACGCTCGATTCGAAAGCCGAACTTGGCCAAGACATCTTGAATATAGTCCGAGATGTCAACGTTCGACTTGCTGCTGATCGTGTCGAACTGGACGAGTTGTTTGGCGTAGTGTAGAGCGTCCATGGCGGCTCGCTGGGGGTGAGGACTTTGGCCTCAGCCTACCCGAACCAATTGACGCGTCAATGAGGTTGTCTAGCCGAACTGGCTCAACAGCGACCGCCGATTTTCATTCATCGACGCGGGTGGCGCCACCAGCCACCGCCGGCTCGCCCGACGTCGACTCGGAACTCGAATCCGCCGCCTTGGCGTTGTGAAAGGCGGCGACCAAGTCGCGACGGCTGACGATGCCGACCAGGCGACCATTGCGAGTAACGGGGACTCGCCGAAACGAGGTCCGCATCAGGATGTCGGCGATTTGTCGAGCCGACGTGGTGACGTCGACCGCGACGACTCCGCAGGTCATGTAGTCGGCGACACGCGCAGTGCTCATGTCCGCGCCATCGGACATCACTCGCAAGCGATCGGCTTCGGTGAGGATCCCCGCCAAATGGCCTTCTTCGTCGACGACAGGCAGGCCGCTGATGTGGTTTTCCAGAATGGCGTCGACCGCGTCGTGGAGCATGTCATCGGGGGACACGGACAGCACGGCGCCGGTCATGATGTCTTCGGCCGTTAGTTGACGATTCGCACCGGTCATCTCTCTTCCCTTTGACTAGTCCGCGTTCACAGCGGTTGTTTCGTTTGCAGGCGAGTATTTCCGAACCAGCTCGACCAGCTTGCGGCGGTTGATTGGTTTGGCGGCGTAGTCGTCGCAGCCGGCGTCGAGACATTTCTCTCGGTCACCCCGCATGGCGTTCGCCGTCAAAGCGACGATCGGTTTTGAGTACCCGTTTTGCCGCAACAGTCGCGTCGCCGAATACCCGTCCATGACGGGCATGTGCATGTCCATCAGCACGAGATCGTATTGGACGCCGCCGGACGCGCCGGGATCGAGTGCGTCGACCGCCAATTGGCCGTTCTCGACGACCTCGACAGTAGCTCCCACCTTCTTGAGGACGAACGAGATCAGTTTCTGATTGTCCTTACCGTCCTCGGCCAGCAGGATCCTCATTCCCTGCAAGGCGTCCTGCGGTATTTCGCCGCTGTTTCGCGATTGCGCTCGCCGACGTTTCGTGAAGTACTCGTCGTAGCTGATAAGCGTCGCATCATCGGCGACGGGAATCACAAGGGCGAACGTGCTGCCCGCGGAGGTGCTAGAGACGGTGATGTCGCCGCCGAGCAACTCGGCCAAACGCCGGCTAATCGTCAATCCCAGTCCCGTTCCATCGAACTCGCGCGTGTAGGAGTTGTCGACTTGCGTAAACGGTTCAAACAGCATCTCGAGTTGATCGGGTGGGATGCCGATTCCCGTGTCGGCGACCTCGACGAGCAGGTGGCGGCCATGCGGCTTGTCGACCAGCTCGGCCGTCACCGCGATTTCACCCGACTCGGTGAATTTGACAGCGTTGCCAATCAGATTGATCAGAATCTGATTGAGCCGGAGTGGGTCTGTGGTGATCTGTTCCGGCAGATGTCCGGTGAAGTTACAGCGGAGCTGCAGTTGTTTCAGTTCGGCGTGGACGCGGAGCAGGTCGGTCGCTTCAGAAATGATCTGAAACGGAGAGCACTCGGAGATCTTCAGATCCATTTTGTCCGCTTCGATCTTGGAGAGATCGAGGATCCCATTGATGAGTTTCAGCAGGTGCTCACCGTTTCTCGCGATCGTTTCAACCGCGTCGCGGCAGGCGGGTGACGCGTCCTTCAATTGCGAATCCATGCTCAGCACGTCGGAGAACCCCAGGATCGCCGTCATTGGAGTTCTCAATTCGTGGCTCATCGTCGCCAGAAAAGCGCTTTTGGCGTGCGTGGCGGCGGCCGCCTTTTCTTTGGCGACCTCGAGTTGATGGATCATTTCCAGAGCCGCGTCGCTGGCGACTTCCGCTTCCCGAGCTCGATTCTCGGCTTTCTGACGAGCGAATGACAATTCCCGATTGGCCGCCACGGCCTGCCGATCGCGCGATCGAATGGTTCGAAAGGCGAACATCGTCACCAGGATCCCACAGGCCGACAAGCCAAACATCAACCACGTGACGCCCCACAGTGAATGGGAGTGCTGCTGATGGGCGGTCGTTAGCGGCACGTCCACGATGATCGCGCCCGGCGTTGTCGAGCAATACCGGCAGTCCATTCCGGCCGTGGTGGAGACGGCGTAGCGAACGTGCAGAATGCCATTCACCCGCTCAAATTCGTGATGCGACGAACTCGGATTGGCGGCAAGTGTTTTCAGCGCCGCGCGTTCGAAGGAATCAAATGGCGGCTGAACATCCCGCCGCCCGGACGGGCACTCGTGAACAAACCGCGTCTGAAAGTGGTCCTGTCGCTCCGCCCAAGTCGCCGTGAATTGCGCGCCCTGTTTCGTCGAGTCGGTCGGCGCATCGGTCGGCGCATCGGCCAATTCGATAAATGTGCGGCGGCCGGACTCCAACGACTTCGTGTGCTGGATGGCCGACTCCAGAGCGGCTCGTCGAGCGAGTTGTTGATTGCTGTACGCCAGATACAGACCGACAAACGGAATCGCAGCCGAAAGCAGTAGACCCAGTGCGAGAGTCGACCGATCGGAGAGTGAAAACAGTCGTCGCAAAAGCCGAACAGCGCGCCGTTCGGCGTTCGCTTTGTTGCGTTGACTTGACGGTTTCATGCCAGTAGCCCCAACCTGACCATGAACGATTCTGAACGGACGACGATCGCCGACGTCCTGCTGAAGCATAGGACAGAGATGCGGTTGAGCCGGTGAGAATCCGGGACGCTCCCCCCAAGTTTGCGGGTAGCGACCCCACCCGACACTCCCGCGGTAAACGTCAGGGGTTGCCAACTGTGGGAGACCACGGGTCAGGCGTTGTTTGACGCCCGAATGGCCGGTTGGTCACGAGGATCGTAAGGCGATTACGGTTTGGGCGTGTTGACCGCCGCCGGCAAAAAATCTTTCAAAAAGAAAGCGCCGTCAACTCGCATTACTTCCCCGCTAATGTAGTCGGCGTCATCCGAGGCGAGGAAGGCGGCCGCCTTGCCGATGTCCTCCGGCTGTCCGAGTCGCCGCCAGGGAAGCGACTGCTCGTGTTGCCGAATGTGATCTTCGCCGAATGTGGCGACCTCACCCGGCGTCTTGATCCACCCGGGCTCGATCACGTTGACATGAATCCGGTGTGGAGCCAACTCGGCCGCCACCGTCAAGGCGAAATGGTTGAGTCCCGCCTTCGCTGCGTTGTAGGCCGAACTCATGGCGAAGGGCATCTCGGCCTGCACACTGGAGATGAAAATGATCTTGCCGTTGCCGTTTTCGACCATGTGTCGAGCCACCAGTTGGCTGATGTGGAATCCGGCGATCAGCGTACAGCGGATCGTGTCCTCGAAGTCGTCGGGCGGGAAGTCGAGGAATGCGTTCCGCCGGCCACGAGCCGGATTGCTGACGAGGATGTCAATTCGGCCGCAGCGCTCGATTGCCTGTGCGACCAGAGACTCGCACGACGATCGCTCAAATACATCGCTGGGGATTGCCTCGCAAGTGCGTCCCAGCCCGCGGATCTCGTCGGCCGTGTTCTCGAGGTCCGAACTGTCCGCCCGATCGTTGGCGACAATGTCGGCCCCGGCGCGAGCCAACTCGAGCGCGCACCCCTTGCCGATTCCTCGCCCCGCTCCCGTCACCAACGCCGTTCGTCCCGCTAACTTCATGAACTCTCTCCCGCCTGGGCCGATCGTCAACCGAAGCATCTTAGCAACTTCCGTGCTCGGCGGAGTGGACGAGGCCAGCGGCGCAAAAAAACGCCCCGGTTGGTAACCGAGGCGCTGAGAGGTAGTGGATTGCGGTCGCTAATCGACCAAGTGGACTTTGGGTCGGAGTACGACGGTCTCGAAGATGTCGATGAGCCGCTGTTCGTAGTCGGCTGGATTACCGCTGCCGCGCGGGCTCTGGCCGTTGTCATCCGCCGTGTCGCCGAGACGCGCCAACCGGTCCATGAAGTCGTAGTTGGTCCCCAGCCCGATGCCGACGGGGAACATGCGGTACCCCTGACCCTGCATCAATTCGGTTTGCATCAACGCGGCGTCCAACCACCAGCCGCCGTTGCGGTAGTAGTTCGGATTGGTCGGGTTGTTGGTCAGATGGGTTTGCACATCTCCCGTCGGCGTTATCCAGTCGTTCGGAGCGCCGTCGGTGAGTAACACGACAACTTTGTCGGTGTGACTGCGGCCCTTGTCGGTCAGATGAGCGGCTGCATCGGCTAGACCAGCGTCCGTCGTGGTAGTGAAACCGACGTCGCTCGTCGCTTGAAGATCGACGCAGGCATCCATCGCCGCTTGATAGTCGTGACCATTGTCGAGCAGATGGCGGCGCATCACGCCGTTGTTGCGCGAGTCGAAGGTGATCACCGACACCCAATCACGGTGCGCCGAGTTGGGGATGTCGACGTTCCGATCGCTGATCACATCCAATGCGGCGATGATCGCGCGACGGCAGGCGTGCATCGGCTGAGTCGCCGGCGGGAAGTCGAAGGAATTCCCTCGCACAGTGTCGGTCGTTCGCGGACACAGCGGGTGTTGTGTGGAAACCGCTGAGTACAGACCGGAGGCGACTTGACGGTCACGGCCGAAGTCCAGCAGGAACTGAACGTACGTGCGGTAGCCAATCTTGTTTCGCCACGAGTAGATCGAACTCCTGTTGGCGCCAACGTACGTGAAGCGGTTGGGGTTCATGAAGTGGCCGCTGTAGATGCGGTCTCCATCCTGACCAGGCGGCACGGTGCCGCGATTGGCGGGAGGTTTCCCTAAGGGCCCTGATCCCGATCCCAACAGCAGACTCGGTTGACGAGCGCCTTCGAGCAAGAACCGGCTGGTCGACGCCAGACGCGCATCGCCCACATGCGAGTTTCTCAACAGGAACCGCTCGACCGCCGTTCCGTCCAACGGACGATCAACTCGCGCCGTTCGATACGGTCGTGGCGACCCGTTTTCCGGTAGGTGGAATCCGCCGCCACGCGGTGGCGGTGGAGGAGGCGGTGGAGGAGGAGGCGGAGGCGGTGGTGGCGGCGGCACCGGTGGCGGCGGCGGCGGACCAGGAGGACCTGGCGGTGGCGGCGGTGGCGGCGAAGGAGGCCCGGGTGGAGCCGGCGGCGGCGGTGGCGGCGGCGGTGGCGGCGTGTAGATGTACCGGGCGATCATCACGTAGTCGATGTACTTTTCCCAGTAGCCGTAATTCGTTGCGCTGTCGGCAGGCGGCACAACCCCAGGCATTACTGCGGCAATCTGTTTGTCGATGATCCAGCTGTAAGCCTTCTGACGACGTGTTTGTTCGTTGTCGCCGTTCAGGATTCGATATTGCGGCTCGACCGAGGCCAGCGACAGCGGACCGCCGTTCTTTGTCATCTCGGCGTATGCGAAAGAGCTCTGTACGACTCCCAGCGGTTCGCCCATGTATTGGATGGGACCGGGGAACGCGCCGAAGCCAAGATCCTGGTAGAGCTTGGCCATGACGCCGTCGGCGACCGATCCGCTGTAGCGGTTTGTGATTTCACCGTGCGCCCAACACGCTTCCGTGTCGTCGTTCATCGAACCGGACAAGTCGACGACGATGGCGATGTCGCGGGGATTGGCCATCGCCACAGCGGAAGCCTGCGCTGTCGATCCCTGATTGCCGAAGATCCTCGCGAAGAACGAACTGACGCTGCCGTTTTGGTTCTCCGTCTTCCGAGTTGTTACGCGAACGGCGTTTCCCTGCCCGGACGAAAGCGGCGTAAACGTCTTGGTGGGGACATCCCAAACGCCGAACTCGACGTCCTGGTCGGCGACCGTGATGAAACCGCCGTTGACTGGATTCATCGCGACAATGTCTCGCGCCGCCTGGCGAATTTCGGCGGCGGGCCGGCCGAGTTCCTGGCCCGCGGCTAAAGCCCCAGCGTCGGCGGCGGCTTGCAGCTCCGTGCGAGCCACAGCCACCACACCCAAGTCGATGGCGAACATCAACAGGACGGCGACGAGCACCAAAAAAATGGCGAACATCACGACAGTGGCGCCCTGCCGGTTCTTCACATTTCGCATCGAAAACAAGCGGTTCATCGACGGTCCCTTCAGAGTGTGTTCTCGCCACGAGATTGCGCGGCTTGTGAAGTGTTCGATGCACGTCCGCATTGTCAAATAGCAACGTCCTCCCGTCGGACGGGTAGCCGCCGCCGCCCGCTGGTCGCAGAAGAGAAACGACCTGTTCGCGAAGCGCTCGTCGTAACGGATGCCGCGAATGGATCGATTGCGCCGGCTGTTCCTAACGCAACAACTCACGAACAACTCGCCCGCCTACGTCGGTCAGCCGCATGTCCCTGCCGTTGTGGCGAGCTGTCAGGCGTTCGTGGTCGAGTCCCAGGCAGTGCAGGATCGTGGCGTTGAGGTCGTGAACGTGCACCGGGTCGGCGACAACGTTGTAGCTGAAGTCATCCGTGCGGCCGTATTGGAAACCGCCGCGGATCCCGCCGCCGGCGAGCCAAACGGTAAAACACCGCGGGTGGTGATCTCGCCCGTAGTCGGGCTGCGACAACTCGCCCTGGCAGAACACGGTGCGACCGAATTCACTGCCAAAGACAACAAGAGTTTCATCCAAGAGGCCGCGCCGCTTGAGGTCGAGGACCAGCGCGGCGACTGGCTGATCGATATCTCGCGCTTGCAATGGGTGGCTCTGGTTGATGTTGCTGTGGTGATCCCATCCTCGATGGAACAGTTGGATGAAGCGGACGCCTCTTTCAGCTAGTCGCCTGGCGAGCAGGCAATTGGCGGCGAACGTGCCCGGCTGGCTAGCCGGTTCGCCATACAGCCGCATCGTTTCGGTCGTTTCCGTCGACATGTCGAATGCTTCCGGCGCGGCGGCTTGCATCTGAAAGGCTGTTTCAAACTGCTCCATGCGAGCTCGCGTCGCCTGATCGCCCCGCGCAGACAACTCGACTTGATTCAACTGTTGAACGGCGTTCAGCCAACGTCGCCGATCGGTGCGGGAGACACCTGGTGGATCGTCGAGGAACAGAACGGGGGACCCGGAGGATCGAAACTTGACGCCCTGGTGCTCCGCCGGCAGAAACCCGTTCGCCCAATAGCGAGCTTGAATCGCCTCGCCGCCATGCCAGGCGCTGCCGCAGGACGACAGAACGACAAACGCCGGCAACTCCTCGGTCAGCCGCCCCAGTCCGTAGTCGACCCACGCGCCCATGCTCGGCCGCCCGGCGCGCTCGCTTCCGGTCATCGCGAGGCTCGCACCGTTGACGTGGTTGATAGCTTCTGTATGCACGGAGTGAACGACGCAGATCAGGTCGGCGATTTCACGATGGTGTGTCAACAACTCGCTCAGCCAAATCCCGGCTCGTCCGTGTCGGCTGAATCGAAACGGGGACGCGGCGATCGGGAGGCGCGGTTGATCTTTCGTGAAAGCCGTCAACCGTTGCGCGCCGCGCACAGACGGGGGCAGCTCTTCGTTGTGCCGCTTCAGCGTCTCGGGCTTGTAATCGAACAAGTCCAGTTGCGACGGTGCACCGGCTTGGTAGAGGTAGATCACCCGCTTTGCCCGCGGGGGCAAGCGCCACTGGGGCGGTTGTTCGATCTCACCCCTTAGCTGGAGTTCTGGAAACATGCCGGTGATGGCGGCCGCCGCCAAACCGCCTCCCGTCGCCAGCCAATCGCGCCGCGCCATGTTCAAAGTCGTGAGTGCTTCTCGCTTCATGATTCGTTAGTTCCTTACCAGCGCCGCATCACTGCAGATCATCGCCTGAACGGCGAGGGACCAGACGGCCAACTCGACAACCTCACGCTGCGAATCGACGTTCGCTGGCGCGTCGGCTCCGCCGATTGAAGAGATGAATTCGCGAGCCCGGTCCGGCGAGTCGCGCCAAATCTCCAGCTGAGACTCGACGTAGGAATCAAGCACATCTCGTTCACGCGCTTCGAGTCGTCGCGAAAACAACCGCAGGGCGGCTTCGTCGAATCGTTCACTTCGCGGAATCCGCAAGAGATCGCCGGCGATTGCCAAAGAAGCGGTTTGAAAAATGCGGTCGTTCATCAAGGCGAGCGCTTGCAGCGGCGAGTTGGTTTCGCCTCGTCCCACGGCGCACACATTGCGATCGGCGATGTCAAAGAGAGCGAGTGTGGGGGGCGGGCAGGCTCGCTTGTAGAACGTGTAGACCGAGCGACGATGGGCGTCGCCGCCCACGCTGGCTGTGAACACCTGAGCCGTGTATTTATCGTGAAACGAGACGTCTCGCCACAACCCGGCCGGTTGCCAGGGGGGCACGCTGCGGCCACCCAACCGCCCGTCCAACAGCCGGCTCGCCGCCAGCACGTGATCGCGGATCATCTCTGCCGACAAACGCCGACGCGGAGCTCGCGCCAACCAACGGTTGTGCGGATCCAGCGAGCCCTGGTCGTGAAGCGACGACTGGCAATAAGTGGCGCTCGTCACGATCATGCGGTGCAATCGCTTGCGGTCCCAGCCGCTCGATACGAACTCGGCCGCGAGCCAATCCAACAACTCGGGTGGCTCGGAGCGGAGCCGCGAGTTCCGAAGTCACCGGAGGTCGAGACCAGTCCCGCGCCAAAGAGACGTTGCCATTCTCGATTGACAGCGACCCGCGCGACCAGCGGATGGTCGTCGCGCAGCAACCATTCAGCTAGATCAAGTCGGTCCAGCATCTCATCGCTCGCCGCAGCTGGCGGCAAGAACTCGGGCGTACCCGTTTCGACCTGCTCACCCGGTTTGTCGTACTGGCCTCGCGTGAGAACGTGAGTTGTCCGGGGCGAGTCACGTTGTTCGAGAACCATCGTTGTCGGCATGGCGTCGCGCAAGAGGTTGAGTTGCTTCGCCGCGGTGGCTCGCCCTTCGCGCAGTGCGGCGAACTCAGGCGACTCGTTGTCCAGGAAGCACCGCCGCAGCCAGAGCTGGTCGCGGAGCGTGCGGCGATGGGCGGGCGTCGCCATGATTCTGGCAAACGTATTGGCTTCGGCGACCGCGGAGACTTGCCACGGTTGCAGCGCTTGTTGGTAGAGACGCACGTCCGCAATCTCACCGCGAAATCGCTCCGCCGTCGCGGCGTTTCGCGTCGCCGCGAAGAGACTCGACGCGCTGCGAATGGAACCCGTCAATGAATCCATCTCGACGTCCAATTCAACTTCGTCGCCGTTGACGAACAGCTTGAGCCCGGTGGCGGAACTCGAACCATCGTACGTCGCCGCGACATGCAACCACTCCCCCGAGCGGAAACGTTCCGTCGACCTCACAAACAGCCCGTTGTTGTCCCAGCGGTTGACCAAGTGAGCGTAAAAGTGCCCGTTGCCCCAGCAGAGGTCGTAGCCATGAAAATGAACTCGCGCGACGATGGGGGCGAACGTTTCATCCGCCGGTCGCACCCAGGCGGCGATGGAAAACGGTTGATCGCGCTCGAAGTCGCCCACATTTCCGAGTTCCAAATAATGACGCCGCTCAAACTGATGGCCGCGCGAGGAGCGGCCCGAGTTGTCGCCGTTGTTCGGCAAGAATTGCCACGCCGGACGTACGGTCGTCAATTCTGGAGGAGCGACGGCGCGCGATTCGATCCGCCGCTCCCAGCGAACCTGTTCTCGGTCGCGATGAGTCACCAGCTTTTGGAGTTGCGATTCGGCCCTCCTCACGGCCTGCTCGGCGGCAGCGACCCGCTCGCGGTAGTTCGCTGTGGGTGTGTGCAAAAGCGGCGCGGCGTTGCCGTCTTCGCCCGCATAGCCTTGCTCATCGACGCTGTTGAAGAAGGCAAACAGGCGGTAGTAGTCGCGCTGCGTCAGCGGATCGTATTTGTGATCGTGGCACCGAGCGCAATGCAGTGTGAGACCCATCCAAACCGTGGCCATCGTCTCGACGCGATCCATGACGTAACCGACGCGACTCTCCTCCGCGATGCTGCCGCCCTCGAAGTTCAACTCGTGATTTCGAAAGAACCCTGTGGCGATTCGCTGGTCGACCGTCGCGTCGGGCAGCAGGTCGCCGGCGATTTGCTCCGTCGTGAATTGATCGAAAGGCTGGTTCGCGTTGTATGCGTTGATTACCCACTCCCGCCAAGCCGACATATCGCGGGCGTTGTCGTGTTGGTGGCCGTTGGTGTCCGCGAACCGAGCACCGTCCAACCAGGCGACCGCCATCTGTTCACCGTACTGTGGAGAGGCGAGCAGTCGATCGACGAGCCGATCGTAAGCATCGGGAGCCGAGTCCGCGACGAAGTCCGTTATTTGACGCGGCGTTGGCGGCAATCCGGTCAAGTCGAAGGCCAGTCGTCGGACGAGGGTCCGCCGGTCGGCGCGGGGAGACGAAACAAGGCCGTTGACGTCTTTGCGCCGTCGAACAAAGGAGTCGATCCCGTTGGCGGACCACCGATCCATCGGCGCGACGGCGGGCTGCGCGATCGGCCGATAGGACCAATGTTGAGGCGGAGGAGCGCCCTGGTCCAGCCATTGACGCAGCGTCTCGATCTCGCGGGGCGCGAGTCGGTCCCGGTCCGGCGGCGGCATGCGTTGCGCGTCGTCGCGGGTGATGCGTTCCAGCAGCGGATTCGCTTCGTCATCGGCCGCCACGTTCTTGGCGTTCAAGCCTCGCAAGTCATCCGCCAGATTCAGATCAGCCTGTCTGCTATTGCTGTCCGGACCATGGCACTCGAAGCAATGGTCGGCCAACACCGACTTCGCGCGGGCGGCGATCTCGTCACCTGCGCTGGCGATCTTGGATGCGCTAACGCCAAGTGCGACAAGCAGGGCGACGAACCACTCCAGCCGGGCGAGATCGATTCTGCGAGTAAGTCCTATCAAGTCGAATACTCGGTTCGTAGAGCCTGCGAAGGTTTGGGAACGATGGGTGTATCTTCATGATTCGCCTGGTCAGGCGTCATTCCGCCACTCGTTGGTTGATTTGATTCGCTGTAGCGATTGCAGCGGAT
>JASMLW010000451.1 GCA_030748485.1 Pirellulaceae bacterium | reverse complement strand
TACAACTTCGATGGCTCCGGCGCCATCGGTGGACAGGTTCTGATTGATGTCGACAACGTCCGCCTTCAAGGTGATGTCCATGCCGGTGAGGCCGATCGCCGAATCGACGACGATCGTGTCGACACCCGTGCCGCCCTCGACTGTGAGGTCGGCGTTGAAGCCGGCGCCGAGACTGTTGATGTCAATCGTGTCGTCGCCCGTATCGCCGGCGTTGATCGTGAGACTGCCGGTCGGGTTGGGGAACGAAGTCGATTCGGCGTTCGTCGATTGGACGAGCGTATGGTTCGCCATCGATCCGTCGTTGGAGACGGTGATCGTTTCGGCCGTCGCGCTGTAGTTGAGAATGACGTTGGTTGCGTTGATCGTCGAAGTGACCGGCTCCAAGCCGGTGTAGTTGATCGTGTGCCCGTCGTGATCGACGCTGCCGCTCGACGAATCGATATAGTCGTAGGTCGCCGTGGTAAACGTGCCGCCTTGAACAACCAACGCGTCGCCTGGTCCGGACGTGGGAGCCTGACCGTTGACGTCGATTTCTCGCGTGAAGGCGCCCGCCGAGTAGTCGACGGTCACCGTGTCGTCGCCGGCGCCGCCATTGAAGATGATCTTGCCGGAGAACTGGGAAAGCTCGATCGTCCGCGTGCCGCCCGTTCCGGTCGCGCCGGCGATCGCTGTCGACAGCGCTTTGTTCGCGTCGACGATCGTCACGTGCGTGGCGGTCGATGTGATGGTGACGTCGTCGTCGACGCCGTCGGAATCGGTAATGATCAGATCGTTGCCGGAAATCGTCAGCGTGGACACGCCCGTAAACTCGTCAGCCACGTCTAGCGTGTTCGCGCCGGCGAGATATCCGGTCGCCGACGCTGTGATCACGATCGTCTGCAGCGGATCGACGACGCCGTCGTCGATGCCCACGATGCTAAAGGTCTTCGATGTCTTGCCGGCTGGAATCGTTACAGTGGCGGGAATGGTGGCTTCACTCGCGTCGTCCGGCGTGAGTGTGATCGTGAGGCCGCCCGCGGGAGCAGCCGCCGGAATCCGCACGTTGGCAGTTGCCGTGTCGCTTTCTTCAATCCGCCGGCGCCCAATGCCGAGTGTGATATTCGGGTCGGCGTCGGTCACGGTCCCTTCGAGTGGGAAGTTGTATTCGGCCTCGCTGAGGTCGTCGGTGGGAATCCGAATCTCGCCGGCGAAATAGCCAGCCGTGGATGTGTCGAGTGCGACGGTGAATTCGTCCGAGGCTTCGGGCGCCAGAGTTGTCGGCAGCCCTTCCGACAGAGTAAAGCCGTTCGGAAGCGTCGGTGTTCCAATCGTCAGGTCGTCGCTGCCGTGGTTGATCAGCTTGAACGTCTTGGTTGGGCTCAAGGCGCTTTTGGCCACTGAGCCGAGATCGAATGGAGTGTGCCGCTCGTCCACGACGTGTCGGCCGAGTGTAGCGCCGCCGACCGGTAGCTCCTCGACGCGCGCTTCGGGCAGCCCGTCGGCCGTCACCGAGAACGTCCGCACTCCCTTGGTGACTCCGTCCAGTTGGTACTCCATCCGCCATTCGCCCAGATCCGCATTGGCTCCCAAACCAAATGAGAAGACGTAGCTGCCTGGCGATGCGAGGGCGGCTTGATTTGCAGTCGGCGCGCTGAATGTTGAGCCGTCGGGACGCTTGAGGACCACACCGACCGTCGTGTTCGCCGCGACAACGTTGTAGGTGAAGGTCGTGTGGATGGTCTGCCCGGCCGCCTGCGAGAAGACGTCGACGTCGGATGAACGCTCTTTGATGTGAAGGTTGTCGGGGCTGTAGTTGCTAATGACCGAGTCAATCAGTGTCGCCGGCGCATTGATGACGTAGCCGGGAAACGAATTCCAGAAGGTGCCCGAGTCGAGCGCCGTTTCTACAGGGTTGCCTTTGTGGTTGATCTGAAAGTGGACATGAGAGTCGGTGGAGAAACCGGAGCTTCCTTCGAGACCGATGACTTGACCCTGCGTGACCGTGTCGCCCACCTCGACGGCCACTGAGTCGCGACGAAGATGGAAATAGACGCTTTGCCAATCGGAGCCGTGATCGATGTACACGTAGTTGGCGGCCGGATTGCTCGTGTCCGTGTTGCGATCGAACGCGCCGTCGGCCGCTTGCACCACGGTCCCCGCCGCCGCCGCCATGACGGGCACGCCGGCGTCCATCCGCGTAAATGTGGTTTGACCAAAATCCCAACCATTGTGACCGTCGTAAGTTTCCGCTCCGCCGCTGAAGTCGCGGAACGCCGGCGACGTCGGATTCAAGTCGACGTAGTTGTTGAACCGTCGACCCGTTAGCGGATCGCCCGACTCGGGGAAGTTGAGCTTCTGTGGGAAGTCGGTTGCCGAAACCGGCTTGAAAACGACAGACTGCGAATCGTCCGCCGCATTGCTGTCGGTGTAACCGCTGTCCGCCACCACCGACACGGTTAACGTTTGTTGAGTATTCGATTCAGAGAAAAAGCCGTTGGGTGTGACAATGTAACTAGTCGTTCCGCCCACCCCTCGTTCCGCCCACCCCAGCGCCGTTTGTCAGGTCCTCGGTGGTCACGGTGACACCGTTAAGCGTTGCGTTGAGATCGTACTTGGCGGCGGCCGGCAGGTCCGTCGTGTCAAAGTCGACTCGCCAGATTAGTCGTTCACCTAGAATCGGCTCGGCGTCTCCCGTTCCCCCACTGATCGGAACGGCGGCTCCGCCTCCATCGATCAGCGTGAGGCCCGTGACGGCCACATTGGCGGCCAGCAGTCGACGGTCTTCCAATTGCTCGAGAAACAACCGCCGGCGCTGCTCGCGGCGGCGTTGTTTCTTGGTTCTTTTGCGAGACGGGGTGCCGCCAGATTCGATTCCAAACATGCTCAGTCAGATTCGCCAAAGGGATTGGATCTCGGCGCGCAACGCTCCCTGCACGCAATACACGAGTATGTTTGCCCGTAATCCGCATAACTCGCAAAATTCTCAGAATCCCCAAATTTCCTCATCGGGGTCGCGAGCCGCGGAACGCCGGATGTGGCGTCGAATGTGGGGAGTTCTCGCGATGGAATGACCACCGAGTGGGAGCTCGCTTTGTGGTTGGCACTGCCACTTGTGGCGAGCACGGCGATCGAGAAACGCAGTAACTACTTACCAGTTAGCGACTTGGTAGTCCTTGAGGAACGCGCCCCAGACGTGCTCACCCGTGTGGATTCCCGAGAAGATCGGATCGCAGATGCGGGCTGCCGCGTCGATTTGATCCAGAGGTGGGTGGAAGCCGAGTTCGACCTGTTTGCGGTGGGCGATCTCCGCTGGGTCTTCGTCCGTGATCCAACCCGTGTCGACGCTGTTCATGTGAATGCCGTGTTTCACATAGTCGGCGGCGGATGTACGGGTCATCATGTTGAGCGCCGCCTTGGCCATGTTGGTGTGCGGGTGGGTGTCGCGCTTGAACGCGCGGTAGAACACGCCCTCCATCGCCGACACGTTGACGATCTGCTTGTCGCGATTGTCGGTGCGCAACATGAGCGGTTTCAGTCGCGCGTTGAGTACGAACGGCGCGATGGCGTTGACCAGATGCACCTCAAACAGTTCGACGGTGGAAACATCGGCCAGTCGCAGTCGCCAGCTGTTCTGTGGCCGTAGGTCGAGTTGTTGAAGATCCTCGTCGAGTTGTCCGCGCGGGAAGGCTTCCTCGTCGTGTTGTTCATCGCCGGGTGCGAGTGGGACTTGGGAAAGCTCAGCGGCGTTTTCAAGTCCCGTCAAACTTTCACCGAGGCTTGCGGTGAGCGCGGCGCGGTCCGAACACGTGCGCCGCCCCAGCAACTCGTCGTGCGCCGCCAGCAGACGCTGACCGCGATCGTCAAGCGTCTGTCGGTCCGCTTCGGCGGCGATGAGATGAGCGTAGTAGTCGGGTGGGCGCCGCACGGTCTGGCAGGCGTTGTTGATCAGGAAGTCGAGTTGGGGGAGTGTTTCGCAGAGATGTTCGGCCAATACCTCGACACTGGGCGTATGGCGAAGATCGACTCCGTAGATCCGCAATCGGTCGGTCCATTGTTCGGAGTCGTCGACCCGAGTGAATCGCTGGGACGCATCGCTGGGGAATCGCGATGTGACGACGACGTGAGCGCCGGCGCGCAGCAGCTTCAGAGCCGTTTGAAAGCCAATCTTGACTCGTCCTCCAGTGACCAGTGCGTAACGGTCTTGGAGGTCCGTCGATTGGACTCGTTTGATCCAATTGAATTGGGCGCAATTGGGACAGAGCGCGTCGTAGAAGTGGTGGACGAGATCGTAGTCGTGTTTGCAGATGTAGCAATTGCGCGGAGCGTGCAGGGGGCCGTGGAATTCCGCCGGGTCGACATCCATGTGCGGTGGTTGGGGAGCGTCAAACGGTTGAGGAGCTGCTGCGCCGCGGAGCAACAGTTGGCGGTCGCGTCGGCGAATCCCGGTCGTCGCCAAAATGCGTTCATCGCGGTGGGCGTGGTCCTCATCGCTGGCGCGTCGCCGTTGCCGGCGCGCTCGAGTCAGCTGGCGGCGCGCGGCGCGTCCTGGATGAGCGACTCGGCCCGCCGCTCTCAGCAAGCGGTCCTGAACGGACTGAGGCGCGTGGAGCAGCAATCCACGGTCGTCCGCCAGCTTTTCGAGCACGTCGAGCGCCGCGGCGATATCCTCCGCAGCGATGGTGGAGTTGGTCACGGGCGTCCTTTATGAGCGAGAAATGCAGCGGGTCGCGCGAGCCGTCAACGCATCGCCAGGTCGTGGCGTGTTCACGTCAGGACGGTGGGCGCCAGGGCTTCGATTTCCGCGTCGGCCGGGAAATAGGGCCTTGTCAGTTTCTGAAATCGTACATGCTTGAGTGACGCCGGCGTCGGGCCCGGCGTGTCGAGGATGTAGCATCCGGCGGCCAACGGTGCGAACGTCAGCCGGTAGTTCATGGGATTCTTCACAACAAAGAACTTGGCGTCGAGGGGATTCAAATCGAGGGCCCGCCACTGTTCGTCCGCCCAGTCGTAGGTCGCTCGGCTCATGATAAGCACCTTGATCCGGTCGATGGCGAGAACGGCCGTCGGCCCCATCTGCTCGTGGTGGCCCTCCCACTGTCCGCCTGTGTAAGTGAAGCGACCATCGCTGAGTTTCTCGACTGTTCCGGTCACCGTTCTGGGTTTACCCCAGCGGGGGTCGAGATGATGTCCAAGTTCCAGGGTCACCTGGCTGCCGGAGCCGGCCGCGTGGCAGATCGCGGCGGCGGACGGATCGACAACAGGGGCGAAAGCAGCGGGTTTCTCGGGGGCGTCCAGGAGCGCAGCGAGCGTGGCGATGCTGTCACCTGCTGCTCCGCCTCCGCAGCAATCGGCCGTTTCGACAAGCAACACGGGAGCGCCCGCCACCGCTCCGCCGTGGGCGATCGCCTCAGCGGGAGTCCACGTCGCCGGCTCCAGGTCGTGGCGTCGCGCCCAGTAATCGAGCGCGAGTTCACTGGCCAGCGACCGGGCTCGATCGAGATCGTTGTCGGTAATCACCAGACCGCCGCTTCCCATTCCGGCGACATCCATGTAGGGATGGATGAGGAACAGGCTTGTCGACAGGACATTGTCTTGTTGCTCGAGCGCCTTTGTCTTTCGCATCAGATCGGCGAACGGATCATTGCCGTCGGTCGAACCGTGGATCGCGCTGGTGATGACGGGCACTTTCGCCATCGCCATTGTCGGCCGCGCGGCGCCCGTCAGCATCTGCGACAGCAGGCGCGCCGCGCGTCGGCCGGTGTCGAATTGATCGCGATGGGGATACGTTTCCCAGGCGAGCAGGGCGTCGGCGCAGCTGACCATGGTGGGAGTGATGTTGGCGTGCAGGTCAAGCGTCACGACGATCGGCACAGCGGCTCCGACGATATCGCGGGCCGCCCGAATCATGTCGCCTTCGGGGTCATCTTCACCTTCAGCGAGCGCCGCGCCGTGCAGCGGCATGAGCAGCCCGTCAATCGGCAGGGATTGGGCGAGACGCTCCAGCAGCTCGGTTCGCAATTGGGAGTAGCAGTCGGCCGTGATCGGACCTCCCGAGCAGGCGGCCGCAAACAAGAGGGGTCGGGGCGCGGCGCGCTGTACGCGCAGATCGCTGAGCATGCCGCCGACGACACTCGTCGAGAGCGTAAGTACCTGGTCGCCACGATATAGCTCGGACGACTCGTAGACCGACAAGTCAATGGGCAGTCCACCGAGGTGATTGCATTCGGTGAGTACGCCGCCGACCGCGATGTTGCTTGCCATGATCGATAATGTCGTTGGTGGCTAGGCGTGGACGCCTTGCGATTTGCCGCCGCGAGCGGCGGCTCGGTCGATCACAGCCTGCGCCGCGTCGTTGATGAGCAGAATGCTGATGATGAAGATCAGCAGTCCGTTGGAAAAATGAGCACCCGTGCCGTCCACCAGCAGTTTCGTGGCGATCACCGCCAGGATGGAGAGCATCAGGACGCCAAAGTGCTTGTTGCGAGAGATGATCGCACTGATCGGAATCATGCCGAAGATCATGATCAGTGATGCGATCAAGATGGCCGCGACCATCCAGCCCATCTGCGTTTCCATGTCCATAATGGCTACGGCGGCGAAGACCGAATCGAGACTGAAGAGGATGTTCATGCCGGTCAAATAGGCGATCACGGCAACCACCTTCATGGCGCCCTGGGACTTTGAAGAGGACACGTGATGTCCGCCGGCCAACTGCTCGCGAATCTTGTGGTAGTACTCCCACAGGGCCATCGCCAGAATGATCAGGCCGCCGGCGAATAGCACGAAGCTCATCCACGTCAACTCGTCGGCGTGCGCACTGAACCAGCGGTTGGGAAGCCAGTCGTAGTCGGGGAGCGGCTTTTCCAGAAAGGTCAACTTCGAGAGGCTGAACAAGAACACGACGCGGAGCAGGGCGGCCATGACCAGCGCCACCGACCGCCAAATCATGTGCAGCCGCTGGGGCAGGCCCAGCCCTTTCAACGAAAACTCGACGAGCAGACCGTTGTCGATTCCCAGTCCGGCGCTCAGAAATATCAAGGACAGAAATGGCAGTAGTGCATCCACGGCAATCGGCTTTCTTCGGTTGGGGCTGGGGCGAGAAGGTGTGAGATTGGCCGCATTGTAAGGCGGCCGGGGGCGTCGAGCAGAACCTGTAGGCCGCTTCACAGAACCGGCGGAGACGATTTTCGTAGTTTGAGATGGCGATGAGTTTCGTCGAATTGCAGACTAGATGATAGATTGATATCCCCTTCCAGCGGAACTCATCATTCGATTCCATTTCATGAGTCGCGTTCCCAACAAGTCGCTCGCCTGGTTGCTCGCCGCCATCTTCTTTGCGCTCACCATTTGGGGCGGTCGGCGTGGTCTGGCTTGGTGGCGCACGTATCGGCAAGAGCAGGAACTGGCGGACGCGGAACTGGACGAAGGCCGCCAGCGGGAGATCTGGGACGGCGAACACGCGGCGTTCGAGATCGAAACGCGATTCGGCAAGCCCGCGCTCAAGGCGCTCGCGGCCGGAGCGAGCGACGCGGTCGCGGAGCGGTTCACGGCGACTGCCGAGTGCTCGGTCGTCGGATCGGCGAATGAGCCGGATCAAGGGGAGCTCGAAAAACAGGCGCACGCCGGTATCGTCGAGCAGACGAGGGGCGACAACTCAGCCGTCCGTAGCACCTCGACGCAAGAACTGGTGGGCGAGCTCGCGGCGGGGTTCGCGTCGGTCGAGGTGGTCGATTCGACGACATTTCGCGTGCTCAAGGTGTTGCGGACCGAGGATGGTTGGTCGACGAAGTTGCTGATCGCCGTCCGTGGGCGCGACGCGCAATCTCGGCTGACTGAATACAGTTCGCAGCACGACGTGCGATTCTCGTATCGGGACGATGACCAGTTGGACTCCGATCCAGTGGTGGCGAGTTGGCGAATCACTCGATCGTCGACGAGCGTTGCCGCTGGAGCTTTGTTCGCAGAGGCGACGGCCAGTTGGGGCTTGTCCAAGCTGCCTTTGCGCGATAATTGGCTGGGTCCCGGTGACGGAGCGGATGCGCTGTTGGCCGACCGGCCTTTGCAGTATCAGTTTCAAATGGCGGTCGAAGACTACGACGGCGACGGCTTTCTCGACATCGCCATCGCCACGTTCAATTCGCAACCGCTGCTGCTGCGCAATGAAGAGGGCCAACGATTCGTCGACGTAACGGAACGCTCGGGACTCAAGCCGTGGGACTTTGGCTCATCGTTAGTCGGTTGGATCGACATCGACAACGATGCGTCGCCCGACCTGATCGTTGGCGACCGGGTGTATCGTAACGATGGCGGTCGCTTCGTCGAGGTGACAGAGCAGTGCGGGATCCGCTTCGGCGAATCCCCGCTGGGAATGCAGCTTGTCGACTACGACTGCGACGGCGCGTTGGATGTCTACATCGTTTACCAGCACCCCGAACAGGGTGACGACGACGGCAAGCTGGATCCGTGGATCGGGGACAATGAGTCAGGGGGCGAAAACCACTTGTGGCGGAACCGCGGCGATGGGACGTTTGAAAACGTGACGTCGATCGCTCGCGCCGCGGCTGGAAAACGCAAGTCGTTCGCGGCGACGTGGTTCTTTTACGATGACGATCACTATCCGGATGTTTATGTGGCTAACGATTTCGGCAGCAACGTGCTGCTCCGCAATCGGGGCGACGGCGCGTTCGAGGACATCTCGGAGGCGAGCGGCGCGGCCGATTTCGCGACCAGCATGGGAGTGGCCAGCGGCGACTTGGACAACGACGGCCGCAACGAGCTTTACGTGGCGAACATGTACTCCAAGATGGGGCGGCGGATCATCGCCCATCTGACTGAGGACGATTACCCGAGCGGCTTGTTTCAACAGATTCTCGGCTCCTGCGCCGGCAACCGCTTGTACGCTCAACAGGGCGACTCACCGCGATACCGGGAGTTCTCGGAACAGGTTGGCGTCAACGGAGTCGGCTGGGCCTACGCGCCGGCGATGGTCGACCTCGACGGCGACGGGTTGCTCGACTTGTACGCGACCACCGGCTTCATGAGTTTCGCGCGGGGGAAGCCGGATGGCTGAACGTGCCTCTGGCGGGCTGTCGTGACACAGCCACTCGATCGCAGCACATGGCACGACGCCATCGGGGAAATCGACTACGAGCACGGCGAGATCTGGTTTGAGAATCCTTTTGAGATGGCGGCGCAAGGTCAAAACCTGAGCGCGTTTGAAAGAAACCGCGTCTACCTCAATTTGGGCGCGGGGGGATTCCTGGACGCGTCGTTCGCGTCGCGAGCCGATATCGACTCCGATTCGCGTTCCGTGATCGCCGCCGACTTCGACCGCGATGGGCGCCCCGACCTGCTCGTCGGTTCGGTGGGCGGCGGTTCGTTGCGGCTGTTTCTGAATCGGATCCCCAATCAACGCCGCTTGCGAATAGAACTCGTCGGCAAGACGAGCAATCGGTTGGGGATCGGCAGCCGCGTGACGGCGCATGTCGGCGACCGCCAGGTGATCCGCGACCTGTTTCCGCCCAACGGATTCATGGGCCAAGGCCCGGCCGAGTTGGACATTGGATTAGGCGGAGAACAGGCGACATCAGTGAGTGTTCGCTGGCCGAGCGGCGCGGTGCAAACCGTTGCGGTCGACGACGGTTCCACACAATTGAGAATCGTCGAAGAATGAACGGCCGCGAAAGCTCAACAGAAGCAAACGCGTTCTTCGCCGATTCCGTTCACGCTCCTTCGCGGCCAGCCGATCGGTAAGACGCGTTCACTACTGGAACACGCCGCCCCCGATTACTTCGTTCCCTTGTCTGGTGCCCAACGCGTGATAGGCCCGACCATCGATCTCGTCGGCGATCGGGCGCACAGCGCCGTCGCCAAACAGAAACTGCGTTGTCCCGGGATGGTGGCTGCTGAAGTCCTCGAATTGAGCGTCCGGTCGGTTCGGCGTACGAGCAGTCGAGCCGACGATGCGTGGAATGGCGTATTTCACACCGTGCACGACGCCGACCCAGGTCGAATAGCCGAGTTTCGAATTGCGCTCGCCGACAAACACCGTTTGGCTGCTGCCGTCGCGAACGTCAACGAACCCTAGATTGCTGTTGTGGTAGAAAATCCCGCTCCCTCCGCCACCCTGGCGGATCACATTGCGGGGCAGTCACCCGGGGTTCTGCACGTCGCTGCATCCGTGAATTCCCACGTAATTTGATGTGGAGATGCGCAGCGGCAAGTGGTCGTGCTCGTGGGGATCGTCTCGAGTCGGGTCGTCCTCGAGCAGAAAGGTCTGCTGGTCACCGGCGCCGTCGCTGGGACAGAAATAGAAGGAAACGTTGAACACGCGAGAATCGTCGTTCAATTGATGATCGATGTGCTCGCCGATTTCAACCATGTTGTGAAGATTCGCCTTCAGGCTGCCGGGAAAGCCATCCCGTGGGTAGCCGGTTGAGCGACTCGTGATAATGATGAATGGCGATTCCAATCTGTCGCAAGTGATTGTTGCAGGTGATTCGCCGAGCGGCTTCGCGAGCCGATTGGACGGCCGGCAACAGAAGAGCGATCAGGATTCCGATGATCGCAATCACCACCAACAACTCAACCAACGTGAACCCGCGGCGTCGCGAGGCAAACATGACAACCTCCAAGGTCGTGGCGACGACGTGAGACGGGATGGGATAGTCGATTTGAGCGCCCGCCGGCACCAAGCCAACCACAATCGCGTCCAACTTAACGGTCTGGAAACATCTTGGCAAATCAGTTTTGAGATTCTAGATGTTTGCCATCGCCTTTGAATTCTCGACAATGAGAGCTGGACGGTTTGGCGCAATTGAGAGGGTGGTCATGTCGCGAAACGACGCATTGAGATGGGCGGTTGCCGTGTTTTGCATCGCCGGCGCCGTGGAGGCTGAAGAGCAACCGATACGATTCGCGGCGACTCGTCCGCAGCAAGGGCCCAGCGTACCCACAATGCGGGGGTTCATGATTCCCTACTCGGTTGAGGTTCCCGGCGCCGGGGCCATGGAGATGATTCCCGTGCCGGGTGGGTGGCTGACTGTCGGCTCGACCCAACCGCCGACACGGATTCGCATCGAGCCGTTTTGGATGGCCAAGTACGAGGTCACCTGGGCGGAGTACGTTGAGTACGTCGAGCTGTATCCGTTGTTTCGCGATCTGCAGCGGCGCGGCGACGGACGGGGGGCTGGAATCGCCAACGTGGACGCGGTCACCGCGCCAACTGCGATCTACGATCCGAACTACCGGATGGAGTTCGCCACCAGCGCGCGTCAACCGGCGACGTCGATGACTCAATACGCGGCGCGGCAGTACTCGAAGTGGCTGAGTCTGCTGGTTGGTGAGCCGATGCGGTTGCCGACGTTGGCGGAATGGCAATACGCGTGCCGCGCCGGCACTCGAGGACCTTGGTCGTGTGATGAACGGATGCTCGCAGACCACGGAGTGTTTCAAGCCGACGTGAAGACTCGACCTGGTCCTCGACCGGTCGGATCGAAGGCGCCCAACCCGTGGGGTCTGCACGATATGCACGGCAATGTTGCGGAGTGGGTGATCGATGCGGCGGCGCCCAGCGGTTGGTCCCGGTTGACCGCGGGGGACCATTCGACCGCCGCGGCCATTTTTTTGCCGCGCTCACGCTACGGTCACCTGGTGTGCGGCGGCGGATGGGGGGATGGTCCGCGCGATTGCCAAACGACGTCGACCAGATCGTCGACCGCCGACTGGTGGGACCAGGACGCCAACTTCCCGCAAAGCCCCTGGTGGTTGGCGGGAGACAATGCGAGCGAGGTTGGGTTCCGTTTGGTGCGGCCCCTTAGGGATCACTCAGCCGCGGAAATGAGTCGCTATTGGGACGCCGATTCGAAACAACTCAAAGGTGACATACAGATGCGGCTGGATGAAGGCCGCGGGGTAGTCGGCAGAGTTGATCGCGAGCTGCCGGAGTTGATGCGGCGCGATCGCACGGGGCGAGATCCGAGTTGGGCGCGGCCGTGGTTGAGGCCGCGTAAGGCACAGAAATAACCAGGCAAGAAATGGCGGGTGCGGAGATGTTGCGAAGAGAATTGAAGTCGATGAATCGACAGCTCGCTTTGTGTGTGGCACTGCCACTTTTGGTCGCTCTTCTGGCGCTCACACCGTCGAGTCGAGTTTGGGGCGACGGCAAAGTAGTGCCGCCTCGCGAGTACGCCGGCTCGCTAGAGGAATCGTCGCAGGAGGCGATCATCATTTTCACCGCCGGCGACGGCGTCAATAAGTCGCGACAGGACTTGATACTCAAGATATCGGTTGAGGGCGATGTCGATTCGTTCGCTTGGATCGTGCCTTTCCCGGCTCCGCCCGAGACGGCTAAGGAGGATCCGAAGCTGTTTCGCGAGCTGTTCGACTACGCCGAGTCGCGGCGCGCGCGGCCGCCTAGCAAAGGGGAAGGTGCGGCGCCCGGTCAGGATGCGGCCGGATCGTTAGACTCCAAGGACGTCGAAGTCATTTCCCGGAAGGTTGTCGGCAGTTTCGATGTCGCCGTCGTTCGCGAGCAGCAGGCCGGCACGCTGAACAAATGGCTCGAAGAGAACGGCTATCAAACGCTGGACGACGCCGAAGACGTACTCGAATTCTACCGTCGCAAGAGTTACGTCTTCGCTTGCATTCGTGTCAGCGAGGCGGCGGTCAAGAAGGGTCAGTCGATCGACATTCACCCGCTGCGTTTTTCGTTTACGTCGGGAGGTCGGGACGGGATCTACTTTCCGATGAAGATGACGGGCCTGCAAACATCGCCATTCAATGTCAACCTGTACGTCTTCTATGGCAAATGGCTCAACGACAAGAAGTCCAAGTACGGGTACGTGCACCGCGGATTCGGATTGCACTATCGGGATTGGGACACGTCGCAATGCGAGCCCAACGCCGGCAAGTCTTATTCGGCTCCGCAAACGGATCCATTTCTTCGCTCGTATGCGCGCCGCTTGCCCAAGACAGTATCGCTGATGCAGAAGCGCTATCCGGGTGAGAAGTTCTATTTGACGAATATCCAGGCGAACCAACTGGACCCGGCGGCGGTTCGCGACTGGACCGATGACTTGTGGCTGTTCCCCTATTACACGAACAAGAATTTCGTTCCTTACGATGTGCGGTCGGGGGGGCCGGCTGCGTTGGCCTGGCCCAACGCCGAGAACGCCCAAGTGACGCGTCCCGCAACACGGGTCGTCAGCAAATTTCCCAGGTGGGTCTTCGCCGCGCCCCTGAGTCTGGCTCTGGTGATCGGACTTGTTGCGGTGATCGCTATCCGGCGGCGCCGCGATGAACCAGGTCCTCCCGGCAAGCATCCGTGACGATCCTCGGGCCGATTGGCGTGGCATTCTCCCACGCGAGGTCGCCGCTTTGCTAAGCTGTGGCTCGCAGCCGCCGCACGACGTCAGACGGCGGCGCCTGCGGAGTTTCAATTGGCCGGAGGCTGTCATGTTCCGACGAGTATTTATCTGCGCCGCCATCGCCATCTTGGCGATTGGATTTGCCGGCGCTCGCGTTGCCGGACAGGAAAACTCCGCGGGGAGCAAACGAGCCGCAAAGGGAGCGAGGACTGTGAGTGCGATATTGAACGAGTGGACTGGTCCGCACGGTGGAGTTCCGCCTTGGAATCTCGTACGACCGGAAGAGTTTGA
The DNA here is from genome assembly GCA_030748485.1 of Pirellulaceae bacterium. GTDB lineage: Bacteria > Planctomycetota > Planctomycetia > Pirellulales > Pirellulaceae > JASMLW01. Next base: position 14,104 of record JASMLW010000451.1, on the reverse strand, counting down.
GGCGTCGTTCGAGACGGCGATCGCCGCGGCCGACAAGGATATCGATGCGATCGCCAACAGCGATCAGCCGCCGACTTTTGAAAACACGATCGTCGCCATCGAGTCGGCCGGGCGCACGTTGGATCGGGTGCAAACGCTGTTCGGCGTCCATTCGGGAAACCTGAATCTCGGCCCGATCCCCGACATCGAACGGGTTGTATCGCCCAAGCTGTCCGAACACCGCGATCGCATCTCGCAGAATAAGAAGCTCTTCGCGCGAATTGAGGCGATTTACCGGGGAGATGAACTCGCCGGGCTCAACGCCGCCGAGCGTCGTCTGGTGGAGGACCGTTATCATTCGTTCGTCCGCACGGGCGCGCGGCTCGACGACGACGATCAAGCAAAGCTCGCCCAGATCAACAAGCGTCTGGCGAGCTTGTTCACCGACTTTCGGCAAAACGTGTTGGCTGACGAGGAGAGCTACGTCACGTGGATCGAGGACGAGAAGCAGCTCAGTGGTCTGCCGAAGAGTGTGATCGAGGGCATGGCCGGGGCGGCCGCCGAGAGAGGCAAGGTGGGCCAATGGGCGATCACCAATACGCGATCCTCGATGGACCCTTTCTTGACCTACTCGGACGTTCGACCGCTGCGCGAGAAGGTCTGGCGGACCTACTACAACCGCGGCGACAACGGGGACGAACGCGACAACAACGCGATCATCTCGGAAATACTCCGACTCCGCGCCGGGCGAGCCAAACTGCTCGGCTACCAGACGCACGCCCATTGGCGAGTCGAACGGCAGATGGCCAAGACGCCGGAGGCGGCCATGGTCCTGCTGCTCTCCGCTTGGCCTAAGGCGGTCGCCAAGGTGCGTGAAGAAGTCGCCGACATGCAGGCCGAGGCCGATCGCGCGGGAGACGAGATCACGATCGAACCGTGGGACTACCGCTACTACGCCGAGAAAGTTCGCAAGCAGAAGTACGATCTCGATTTCAACGAAGTGAAGCCCTACTTGCAGCTCGACAAACTCAGCGCGGCGATGATGTGGGCGGCGGGCGAACTGTTCGGTTACCAATTTGAGCAGGTGGATGACCTGCCCGTGTTTCATCCCGACGTGACCGTCTGGGAAGTGAAGGACCGCCAAGGAGCGCACGTCGGCTTGTTCTACCTCGATCCGTTTGCTCGCAGAGGCAAACAGAGCGGAGCCTGGATGACCGACTACCGCGCTCAAGAGGGTTTTGAGAAGTCGGTGACGCCGATCGTTTCGAACAACAGTAACTTCGTGAAAGGCGTCGCCGGCGAGCCCGTGTTGATTTCGTGGGACGATGCGGTGACGTTGTTTCACGAGTTTGGACACGCGCTGCACGGATTGAGCTCGCAGGTGAAGTACCCGTCGCAGGCGGGGACGTCGGTCGCGCGAGACTACGTCGAGTTCCCTTCGCAGATCTACGAACATTGGTTGTCGACACCCACCGTGCTCAACCGCTTCGCGCTCCACTACCAGACCGGCGACCCCATGCCGCCGGAGCTGTTGGCGAAAATCAAGAAAGCGTCGACTTTCAATGAGGGATTCGCCACGGTCGAGTACCTGGCCAGCGCACTGATTGACATGAGGTTGCATCTGGCGGGCGATGTCGAAATCAACCCGGACTCGTTTGAGCGGGAAACACTGGCGGAACTGGGAATGCCGAAGGAGATTGTGATGCGGCACCGGACTCCGCAGTTCGCGCACATCTTCGCCGGCGACGGCTACTCGGCCGGCTACTACAGCTATTTTTGGGCCGACGCTCTGACGGCCGACGCGGCGGAGGCGTTTGAGCAGTCGCCGGGCGGGTACTACGACGCGGCTACCGCTCAGAGCCTTTATGACAATGTGTTGTCAGTGGGCGACACGGTGGATCCGGCGGAGGCGTTTCGCACATTCCGCGGCCGGGACGTCGATACGGGCGCGTTGTTGCGGAAACGAGGATTCGCCGATTGATGGCCGCCGCCAGTCAGCGGGCGGGGTTCAGCGCCCGCCCGACAATTCGGTGTCTCAGCTTCGCCCTCTTGGCGCTGTGTTCTCCGCACGTCCTTCGTGGAGTGGAAGCGGCGGAGGTCCAATGGCAAGGCCGCGGTCGATTTCGGCTGCTCGTGCGAGTTGAGTCGTCGGGGGTTGCCGGCGGGCGCGAACGAGATGAACGCCCGGCGGAGCTGGCAGTCGATCTGGTTGCCGAGTTGACGAAGTTGGGTGTCTCGGAGAGACCCAATATCGCCACGCTCCAAGTGATGCAGATCGATGAGGAAAGCGGCCGCGCGTTGAAGTACGGCGCAACCTTCGAGCGACCGTTTCGCTGGTACGACGAGGCGATTCCCTACCAGTTTCCCGACTTCCGCGACGCCGTTTCTCGCACAAAAGAAGCGCCCGTCTTCCGGACTCGAGTTCGCGGCGGAGCGTTCTACAACGCATTGGGAGATTGGCGGCGGGGGCGGCTCGCCTGGGTCCATTCGGCGTCCGCCGCCAAGCCGGCCTTGTACGCGATCTATTTCGATCCATTGCCGGAAGCTGGACAACCTCAGCGACTGCCGCCCCGCGGTTGGCTCGGCGACGGGGCCCCACGATGCACTCCCCAAGGCGGCACGACGATGGGAGCCGATCATTGCCGCGTCGATCTCGACGACTGGAACGGTGACGGACTCGTCGATCTGATCGTCGGTGAACACTACGGACACATCCTCTGGTGGCCGAATCTCGGCTCGAAGGAGCAGCCCGTTTTTCGCTACGGCAAGTTCGTCATGTCCGATGAACGGCCGCTCGACGCCGGCTTGGCCGCCGCCCCCAAGGTTGTCGATTGGGACGGAGACGGCCGCCGAGACCTGCTTGTCGGCGCGCATTGGAATCGAATTCTCTTCTACCGCAACACGGGTTCGAACGATGATCGTCGCCTCACCTATCAAGGTCCGGTTCAATTGGCCGGCTCGCCGCTCGAAGTTCCCATTCGCCCGTTGACGCGAGGTCAGCCCGGAATTTTCAAACGCGACTATTACCCGGTGCTGGAAACGGTCGATTGGGACGGCGACGGCGATACGGATTTGCTCGCCGGTGGGTACGTGACGGGAATGATCTTCTTCTACGAGAACCAAGGTCCCGGCGATGACAGAACGCCGCGGCTTGTGCTGCGGGGGCCACTGCAGGCGGATGGGGCGAACCTGAATGTGGGGCATTGGTGCGCCGCCCCCGCTGTGGCCGACTGGGATGGAGACGGCGATTTGGATTTGATGTCCGGCAATATGCCGATGTACGTCCAGCCGGCCGAACGAGGCCGTCACGAACGAGATCACTTGCAGTATTTCGAAAACGTCGGTTCGCGACAGGAGCCTGATCTGCGGCGGCGCGAGTTTCCGGGCAGCGGCGATTTTCCTCATGGCCGCTTGGCGACGCCACGAACTTCCGATTGGGATCAGGACGGTGATTTGGATCTGGCCGTCAGCGTCCGCAGTCAGGTTTATCTGTTCGAAAACATCGGCTCAGCGCAAGCGCCGAAGTTCCGGTTGCACAACGATCCGTTGAAATGTGAGTGGGGTCTGGACCGTGTGCCCGGCAAGCAATTCATCGACTGGAATCGCGATGGGCGTCTCGACGTCGTCAACGGCTATACGGTCCACTTGAATTCAGGCCGCGGCAATCCTTACTCTTGGGACAAGACAGCCGCAGTGCTACCGCCGGGAGAGTCGATTCAACATCCGTCCGGTATCGGCGACGACTGGTTCTGGCCGCACCTCAACGATTTTGATCAAGACGGCGAAACGGACGTGCTGTTCGGAGACTGGTTCGGCCACGTCTGGCTGCACCGCGCCACGGGAGGTGGCCAATTCGATCTCAAAGGTGTGAAGGCGACGCTGGCGGATGGCGAGCGACTCAAGGTCGGCCCGCAGCAGAAGGACATCGCCACTGACTTCGATGCTCTGCAGGGAGCTCGCACCGTGTTCACGGTGGGTGACTTCAATCGCGACGGGCAACGCGACCTGGTGGTCGGCGATACGTACGGCTTGATTCGGTACTTTCAAAACCGAGGCCGCCGCGAGCAGTTCTCTTTCGCCCAACCCGTGCTGATCGGAGACCTTGGTATTCGCGGGCTGGTCGACGCCACAGACTGGAATCAGGACGGCCGTCTGGATGTGATCGCCAGTGCCGCGAACGGAAAGGTTCGCGTCTTCATAAATGAGACGGCTGGCGAGTCGGTTCGCTTTGCGAAAGGTCTCGACCCCCAGTTGCCTCCGATCGAGCAACCGCGCGTGCTCATCGCCGACATCAACGGCGACGGCGACGAAGACCTGTTCCTGCCGAGCACACAGGGGTCGTGTTACGTCGAGCGATCATTCTTGCGGAGCGGCTACGCCAGAGCCACGTTGCTGCGCGTCGAGCGCCGCCGATCAGATTGAGCGAGCGCCCCGTTCAGTTGGCTTCGGCCGTTTCGCGATAGATGTCTTTTCCGACCAGTTCGCTCCACCTCTCCAGCACTCGCCGCCAAACGGGACCGGGCCGGCCGTCGCCGATCGGCGACCCGTTGAATTTCGTGACGGGACCGAGGCAATACGGAGTCGTCGGCAGCCATACCTCCTCAGCGTTCACAACGTCATACGTTTGAATGTCGTCCTCGACAAACGCCATCCCCATCTCGACGACGATGTCGGACAGCACACTGAGGCTGACGCCCCACAGAATGTTCGACCGCTTTGGCGAAACGACTTTGCCGTCGCGATAGATCACGAAATTCGATCCGCCCGTCTCGGTCAGGTTGCCATTGATGTCGAGATAGACGGGCATCGCGTGTGGGTCGAGCGCGCGGACCTCTTGTTCCCCGATCCACATGTGCAGTCGGTTGCGGTTCTTGATCTTTGAAGACAGGCACTGTGGCGGCCAGTGCCGCGGAGCCGGCGTCACGCAGTGGACTCCATCCAAAAAGACCTGTTTCCACAAGTTGAACCTCAGCGGAAACGTGTGCTGCACGTACGTTGCGGTCAACTCAGCGGGCATTCCAGACGCGCCGGCGTAAACCGTGTTCTCCCCCGCCGTCATGTAGAAGACGAGTCCCAGTTCATCGTCGGGCGTCAGTTTGCTGTTCTCGGTGAGCAACCTTTCCGCAATCGCCATCGATTCGTTGACGTCGACGGGCGCTTCGATGCGGGCGTAGTGACATGATCGATGGAAGCGGCGAACGTGGTCTTCCATTCGGTAGGGTTGCTGATGAAAGGTGCGGAGGAAATCGGTGACTGCGGCGCCCAGCACAATGCCCAGGTCGTAGATTGGCAACACGCATTGCGATGCGGGAACGAATTCGCCCTTGAGGTAAGCGAGCGGTTCGGCCATTGGATCCTCAACTCATTTGAGTCCGTCTTGGGGGTAGTCGTTCAAGACGCAACGCGATCAAACTTGCGCAACGTCGGCAGCCCCGCGGTCGGTTCACCGGCGTTGGTGGCGGCGGTGATCGCGACTTCGCCGACATAGACGTTGCCCGTCGCATCGACGGCGATGTCGTGGCAGGCGTAAAAGCCGTCGACACGCCGCGCGTCGAGCCCGCCGCCCCAGCGGCTCAACAGCTGGCCATCCAAGTTGTAGATGCTCACCCGTCCGCCGGTTGGCGTGGCCGGCCGCGATTGCCACGGAAACAACCCGTTCTGGTTGCCGAGTTCAGCGATGTAGACAAGGTCGTCGAGAATGGCAAAGTCGCACGGTCGCACGACGTCAGTCCATTCCGTCAGCCACTCGCCATCCCCATCAAATATCTGCACGCGATTGTTCTCGCGGTCGGCGACAAAGACTCTTCCATCGCGATCGACGGCGACGCCGTGCGGAACCAGAAACTCGCCTCGACCAGAACCCGGTCCGCCCCAGCTCCGCAGCAGTTCGCCGTTCGCCGCGAACCGATGAATGCGCGAGTTGCCGTAGCCGTCGGACACGAAGATCTCGCCGCCGGCGTCGACGGCGACGTTGGTCGGCAGGTTGTAAGGCGGACCACCGGCGGTGATCTGCCGGTGATCGAAACCCACGACACCCGTTTCCGCGGGCGTTCCGGCCGGTCCAATCGAGCGGAGTCGTTCGCCATCAAGCGAATACTGATGAACGGCGTGGCCAATGTCGTCCGTGAGGAACAGGGTGTCGTCGACGACAGTGACGCCGTGCGGACGCTGAAACTCGCCATCGCCCCAGGCGTCGACGAATTGTCCGGCAGGTGAGACAACGATGATCGGCGGATCGCCGCGATTGAAAATGAAAACGCGGTCCTGGCTGTCGACTGCGACCCCGATCGCCTCGACGAAATTAACGTCGGCCGGCAGTTGCAGCCAATCGGGATCGGCTCGAAACCGCAAGTCGCCTTGCCCCAGGAGTTCGTGTTGCCGAGCGTTCATGGAAATCTCCTATGTCTCGTTAACCGCGTCGATCAACGAGGCCTCGACGTCCGCGGCGCTCGCTGTATCGACAATCTGCTGAATCGTCGTGTCGTCCAGTTCGATCCCCAACTCACGGCGTTCGCGTTCGTTGCGCGCTTCGACTTCGCCGGGGACGAGTATTTCTCCGTCACCGGTCGCCGTCCGCGAGCTTTTGACAAAGTCGATGTAGCGAGTCACTTCCGAGCCAAAGAAGTCGTCGAGCGGCATTTGCCGTTGGTCGATAAAGATCGACAGCATGCCTTGTTCGAGCAGAGTCTTGCCGGGCGAACTACACCCGCTGCCGGTGAGGGCGCCGGCGAGCATCTCGACCATGAAGCAGAGTCCCGATCCCTTGTGTCCGGCGATGGGGAGAATGGCTCCCATCGGCGGGCCGTAGAATTCGTTGGGATCGTTGGTGGGATTGCCGTCGGCGTCGAGTATCCAGTTGTCGGGAACGGCGACGCCCTTGTTGCGAGCCACCTTGAGTTTTCCTTCGGCCGCCGCGGCCGCCGCCATATCCAACACCACGTGCGGTCGGTCGGGGACGGGCACGCCCATCGTGACCGGGTTGACGGACATCCGTTTGTCGATGCCCCCGGCCGGGACAACGAACATTCCCAAGCCCGACGTGTTAACGAAGTGGAGCGATACGCAACCGGCGTCCGCCGCCTGCTCGGCCCAGTGCCCGATTCTGCCGAGGTGAGCCGAATTGCGCAGTGCGATCGCCGCCGCTCCGTGCTCGCGGCACTTCTTCAAGCCCAGTTCGACGGCCTGCTTGCCGATCGATTGGCCGTACCCGAGTTGCCCGTCGCACAGCGCCAAAGCGCCTCCGTCAAAGACGATGTCGAGCTGCTTGTTGGCGTGAACCTTGCCCTCCCGCTGCCAACCGACGTAGATCGGTGTGCGAATCACACCGTGCGAGTCGTGTCCGACAAGATTGGCGCGGACCAGGTGAGCCGAGATATCGTGAGCTTCTTGTGCGGACGAACCGCACTGAGAAAATATGGCGGCGACAAGCTGTTGCAGCGGTTGCGGGGCGATTCTCATGAGTGTTGCTAGGTGTGAGTTCGACAAGAAGTGCGAGTGTGACAATTCACGAGCGGGAATTCTCCCGCGAACCGTCTCAGGAGTCTGCGTTCCAAGAGTCTGCGTTCCAAGAGTCTGGGTTTTACTGGAGGCCGTTTCAGTTCTCAATCCGTGGTCTAACAGGAGACAGGCAGCCAGGTGAGGATGAGAAATGAGTCTGAGAGGCGGCGTTGTCCAGAATCCCAGCACACCAACTTCGCTTCTCAATTTGCGACCTGAAGCGGGCCGGGTCGGGTGCAATTCACATGCTGCGAGCTCGTCCGAGTTATCATGTCGGGGGGCGATTGAGGGCGCATTGAGGGCTATCGCGACCGGCCGATTTTGACAAAAATCTTCGCCGGCGCGGCAAGGTGCGGCTCGCCACAGCGAAACCGGACGAAGACTCACTTCCTTGGCTACAACATCCAGCGTCGGCAGAACTCCGAATTCTATGAATGACGTCTCGCGGCGATCCGACAGCATCGTGAGTCTTGAAGGGCTCACCAAGCACTTTGGCGTTCACCGAGTTCTCGACGACCTGACGCTAGATATCGCTCCCGGCGTGACCGGACTGCTGGGACCCAACGGGGCGGGAAAGAGCACGCTGATCAAGATCTTGCTGGGATTGCTCCGTCCCACCTCGGGCGGAGGCCGCGTGCTCGGGCTCAAATTGGGAGCCGCCAGTCGAGCGATTCGGGAGCGGGTCGGATTCATGCCCGAGGACGATTGCTACTTGCCCGCTCTGTCGGGTGTCGAGTGCGTGCAGTTTTCCGCTCGCCTGTGCCGCATGCCGGCGATCGAAGCGTTGCGGAGAGCTCACGAGATTCTCGACTTCTGCGGCGCGGGACAGGAACGCTACCGTCACGTCGAGACGTATTCAAACGGGATGCGGCAGAAACTCAAGTTCGCCCAAGCGCTTGTCCACGATCCGCCACTTCTGGTTCTCGACGAGCCGACGTCGGGATTGGATCCGGAGGAGCGCGACGCGATGCTCAATCGAATCCGCGTACTCGCCCAAAAACACGACAAGAGTTTCATCGTCTCAACGCACATTCTTCCCGATGTTCAAGCGGTCAGCGACGCGGTCGTCATTCTGGCTCAAGGAAGAGTTTGCGTGGCGGATGAACTACAGAATCTGTCTCAACCGTCTTCACCGGCGGTCCACGTCCGCACGGTCGGTTCACCGGCGGCGCTGATCGCCGAGCTGGGCGCTCGCGGGCTGGATGTCGAGCGCCACGTGGACGGTCGGCTATCGGTCGCCTGTCGATGCGACGACGACCTGTCCCTTGTCTGGTCCGCCGCGCAGACATCGGGAGCTGTCATTCGCTCCTTGACTCGAGCCAGCAATTCGATGGAGGCGATCTTTTTGGAAGCCGTTCAAGGAGCCAGTAGTGCCGATTCATAGCGCGGGCTACCGCTCCTGGGAAGGTCAACTCACGCCGGCCAGCCTGCGATCGCTGGTGATCGCGACGACGGGCATTCGCCGTACTTCGAAGTCGAAATGGCTGCGACGAATGTTGTTCTTCGCAATGCTGCCGACGCTCGTTCTGGCTGTCCCGTTTTTCCTTTTCGAGCAAGGCCTGCGCGATCCGCGAATGGCCCGCGAACTCGGCGAGTTCTTGGGGGGAATGCAACAATCGCAGGCGATCGGATTGGCTGTCGAGCAGGGCTTGGCGAACGCCACGCCGGAGCAGGCAAAGGAGATGCGGCATCAAGTCTGGTCGCTATTGCTGCTCACGTTGTTTCGATATCCCCAAGCAGTGCTCATGGTGCTCGTCGTCGGCATCGCCGCGCCGCCGCTCATATCGCACGACGTCCGCTCGCGAGCGTTCATGATCTATTTCTCCCGACCCATCGAACGATGGGAGTACGTCATCGGGAAGCTGGGCACGGTGACATTTTTCTTGGCGATGATCACCACGCTCCCGGCGTTCGTGCTGTATATCGCCGGCGTCATGTTGTCGCCGTCATTGTCGGTAGTGTTGGAGACGTGGGATCTCCCGCTGAGAATCCTCGTGGCTTCGATTGTGCTGAGTCTGCCGACCGCATCGATGGCGCTGATGTTCTCGTCGATGACGACGGAGAGCCGCTATGCGGCGTTCGCCTGGTTCGCTGTTTGGATTCTCGGCAATGTCGCGTTCAGCACGGTGATGGCGTTCGCGGTCGCAGCGCAGCGCGACGTGGTCGAGCCCGGGTGGCGGACGATGCTGTCGCCCTACCACACATTGGGAGTTGTGCAGGCGTGGATTTTCGATTTGGAACCGCCGGGTGCGGCTGTCGCTCCTTCGATGGTGGCGTTGGTGGCTATCACGATCGGGTCTTTGATCCTGCTGTTCCACCGAGTGTCCCTACCCATCCGCGCCTAGCAGTGAGAATACGACGAGGGAGACGCGCGATCAGGCGGTTAGTTAGATGACAATGTTGTTGGAACTTGAAGACACGACACGGCTCTACGGCACGGTCATTGGAGTGAATGACATATCGTTGTCACTTGGACACGGAGCCTACGGATTGCTCGGTCCCAACGGAGCGGGCAAGACGACTTTGCTGAATCTGATTACCGGTCAGCTCAAGCCGACGCTGGGAAGTGTTCGCGTTCTCGGACAAGATCCTCGCAACAACGCATCATTGATGGCTCGACTCGGCTTTTTGCCGGGCAGTGAAGGGATGTACGCCAATGTTTCGGCGTTTGATTGGGTGACGTACCTGACCGAGCTCCACAATCGGCCCCACGGCCAGGCGCAGGAGTTGGCCGCGCGAGCGCTGGCCACCTTGGGGATGTCCGAGCATATGCATCGGCCAATCGCTCACTACTCGCGAGGCATGCGGCAGCGCACCCGCCTGGCGCAAGCGATCGCTCACGAGCCCGAAATGCTTGTTTTGGATGAGCCTTTCAGTGGACTCGACCCCATCGGCCGGCACGAGATGTCGACGTTTCTGCGGAGCTGGATCGAGCAGGGGCGGAGCCTGATTCTGGCCAGCCATGTGCTCCACGAGATCGAGTCGATCACGCGCTCGTTCTTGCTGATTTGCGGCGGCCGCCTGCTGGCGTCGGGATCCGCCGACGACATTCATGAGATTCTGGCCGACATCCCCAGTCAGATTCAACTGACGACGGACACTCCTCGTCAATTGGCCGCCGAACTCATCGCCGGCGACTTGGCCGAGTCGGTGCGCGTCGAAAACGCCACGACCGTCGTTGTGACCACGAGCGTTTCGCTCAAGCTGTTTTCACACCTGACCGGAACGGCCGGCGCCAATGGAGCCGTCGTCACGGGGATTCGCTCGGCGGACGAGTCGCTGCAAGAGGTTTTCCATTCGCTAATGCGTATCCACCGGGGCGAAATGTGAGCGTCGTACGAGGTGTAGCAACGGTCTTTCGGTTTGAGTGGAAACGCTCATTGACGGTTCCCCGCGCGATCTGGTGGGTGCTGTTGGCTTCGTTTCCGCCGGCTCTGCTGCTGCTCGTGCGACTGAACGTCGGCCCGCCGCCGTCTCCCGAACCGATTCCGATTGTGATCTTTGTCCTCTGTCCCGGCGTCGTCTGCATGATGGGCGTTTTTCTCTGGGCGACCCCGTGGATTTCGTCCGAGTTGGAAGGACGAAGCTGGGTCTACCCGGCCGTGCGGCCGCGCGGCGCGCGGGCCGTTATGCTGGGCCAGTACCTTGTCGCGGTGCCCTGGACTCTGCCGGCGGCCCTCTTGGCCACGACGCTCGGCGTCTTGGCGATGGGGGGCGAAGATTCCATGCGGATCTTGTGGGTTGAGAGCCGGTTGGTCTTCCTCTCCTGTTTTTCGTACGGCGCAGTTTTCACATTGATCGGTGTGATGTTCCCGAAACGCGCCATGGTCGTGGGAGTTTTCTTCGCGGTCCTGTTCGAGGTCGTGCTGGCGTCGATTCCCGCCGCCGTCAACCTGCTGACAATTCAGTTCCGACTTCGTTGTCTGGGTGTCCGCTGGATGGATTGGCCGCCGAGTTTCGCCGCCGACACGCCCGTATTCCAAGCGTACTTTGGTGATGAGTCGGCCGCTTGGCACTTGTTCGTGCTGTTCGCCATGACGATTGGACTGCTGGCCGCCGCCGCCGCCGTACTGCGGATACGCGAGTTCACCGCGGAAGCCGAGACGGACGTCTAACTCGAGTCAAACCTCATTTGGCTTTTTTCGGCAAGTCGTTGTCGCGAACGTCGCGGAGCTTCCTGGCGAGCAGATCTTGGTAGCGTTTGACGGTGGCCCCGTGTTGGGGATTGCCGGCCAGGTTGGTGTACTGCAGAGGATCCTTTCGCATGTCGAAGAGCTCGACGCCGCGGGCCCCCTTCTCGCCGTACTGAATGAACGCCCAATCGTCATCGCGGAGCAAGAACCCGCGACCATTGACACAAAACGCCGCGTCCCGCACCTGGTGAGTCGGGTCGTCGAGCATTTGTGAGATGTCCTCACCCTGAATCCGCTCGGGTACTTCGAGTCCGCACAAGCTGGCGACGGTTGGGTAGAGGTCGATCAGCTCGGCGAACGACGAGCAGACGGCGGGCTTCTTGCCCGGCACGCGAACGATGAGCGGCACTTTCGCCGACTCCTCGTGCAGACTGACCTTCGCCCAAAAGTCGTGCTCACCCAAGTGATAGCCGTGATCGCTCGTGAAAATCACGATCGTCTGATCCTCCAGACCGCTCTCCCGCAGCGCGTTGAGAACTTTGCCGACTTGCTTATCCATGTAGGCGACCGATGCGTAGTATCCGGAGACCGCCTTCTTCTGCTTGACGACATTCATTTTCATGTTCTTGCTGGTCTTGTAGTTGATGCCAGCCTTGGGAATGTCGTCCCAATCTCCCGCGACTTTGTCGGGCAGCGACATTTCGGCGAACGGGAACGGTTTGTAGTAGGGACGGGGCGCGACGAATGGAACGTGGGGACGGACGAAGCCCACGCCGAGAAAGAACGGCTTGTCTTTCGTTTGCCGCTTGAGCAAGTCGCACGCCTTGGCGGCGGTCTTGCCGTCGGAGTGAACTAAGTCGTCGCCATCCGCGGCGACGATGACAAACGTGTTGCCGCCGACCACGGGCTTCTTGCCGTCGGGGTTGCCTTCCAGAGTTTCACCTTGCCCGGGCGCTTTCCACTCGGGGCCCTTGCTGTTGAACCGCTCCGTCCACGAACGCGGATCGTCCGCGCCGTCGTCACCCTTCTCGATGCCGCCGGGAACGCCCATGTGAAAGATCTTGCTGACGCGAGCCGTGTAGTAGCCGTTGTTCTTGAAATGCTCCGCCCACGTCGCCCGATCGCCAATCGCTTTCCGCGGACTGATGTAGCCGAGGACGCCGGTGGCGTGCGGGTAGTACCCCGACATGAACGAGGCCCGCGAAGGGCCGCAGTACGTGCCTTGGCAGTAGGCGCGAGTGAAGCGAGTTCCCTGGGCGGCCAACTGGTCGATGTTGGGGGTCTGGCAGACCTTGTTTCCGTAGCAGGACAAGGCCGTGGCGGTCAGGTCGTCCGAGATGATAAAGAGGACGTTGTAGCGAGTTTCCGCGGCGCGGGAGGTGGCGGCGAACAGGAGGGCCGCGCAAAGGAGAATTCCAAGTCGGTGCATCAATCGTCTCGCGAAAAGGGTGTTGAATGTCGCTACTATCGTAACGCGCCCCAGCGCTCGACATAAGGTTTGCCGCTTCACTCGCGCCGCAGCGCTGCCGGGACCCTCCAGTCGCCCGTTTTCGCGAGCCGGTCGCTCTTATGTCGGTGTCCAGTTGAGTAGGACGAGCGCGCAGACGGCGATGCCGATTCCCGTGTAAGTGCGGCGGGTGAGCTGTTCGCCGAGCATCCGTGTCGCGATCAGCGTCGTCAGGATCAGCCCGCCGGCGCTTGTCACTGGAAAGACGATGAACCCGTCAAACTGCTCCAGTGACTTGAGAATGAAGTGCGTCTGCAGAATGTTGGCTGCGCCCATCGTGAAACCGAACGCCAGCTCGCGAACGGAGATCGATCGCCGCCGCACCAGCAGGATGGCGATCGACGGGATGGCCGTAACGAGAAAGGCAACGAACAGAAATGTCGGTCGATCGTCGGCGTCGCTCGTGTGCTTGAACGCTTCTTGAGCGAGTCGCGCGACTCCGGCGAGTACAAAAAAGATCAGCATGACGGCGGGTGTAAACCACGGCCGCTCGCTCTGCGCGGCGTTGTCCGACCTCCATCCGATCAGCGCCAATGAGGCGAGCGCGAGGAAGACGCCGACGAGCTGCAAACCGTTGGGCTGCTCGCTCCAAATGAAAATCCCACAGAGGATCGGCAACAAGATCGAGGTTACGCCGACGACTGTCGAACTGGCCGCGCCAATGAGCCGCACCGTGTGGATGACCAGGAAATAGGCCAGGAAATAGCAGGCTCCCATCGTAGCGCCCGTCACCACGGCGCTCGTCGAGAGGGCGGTCATTGAAAGGTCGCCGCCGCGCGACTGAAAAAACTCCGGCGAGATCCAGATTGCGGCGACAATATAGTTGATCGCTCCGACCGAAAGAATGTCTTCGCGCTCGCGGTTCTGCACCCATTTGATGCAAAGTATGAAGGTCGAGGCGAAGATGACGTTGAGAATCAGATGGAACATGCAGGCGGGCTCAGCGGTGCGGGAAGGAGAATGATACTCCATCGAGCGTCGCGCCGTG
>JASMLW010000450.1 GCA_030748485.1 Pirellulaceae bacterium | reverse complement strand
CTTGGGGTGGACGCTCCAGCCATCGAGCGTTTGGCCGTCAAACATCGAGACGAACTTGCCGCCGCCATCCTCCTCCGCGCAAGCTCCTTGTTGGCTCTGCTGATCGGCCGGCTTATCGTCCGTGAACTCAACCTTGGCAAGGTAGATGCTGGTCTTGCCTTCGTGCGATGAGTAGTAGCTGACCCACAGCAAATCGTCGCGCCACACCAATCCGGCGTAGCTCGTATCACCTCCGCTCGGCAGATTCAGCACAGGCTCGTAACTGGAACGCGTCATCCGCGCCAGCGTGGTCGTCGCCTTGTCACCGTAGCGCCGCGCCGAGGCCCACAGTTCTCCATTGGGCAATCGAATGAAATTCGGTCCGCCCATGTTGTGTTCGATTTTGGTCCACGACCACTCGGTGTAAGGCGCTTTACTGACGCCGATCCAGTGGGGACGAGTTAACGCGATCAGCTCGCCGTTGGGCATGAACCGCAGCGTCGTCTCGCTGGCGTTCCAGGTGTTGTTGGGCAAGCGGAATTCGGTGAGCCATTCCCACTTGAGGCCATCGCGGCTGCGATAGAGGATTCCGCGTCGCGGGTTGCGACCCTCGCCCAACTTGCTCACCGAGTAAGCCCAGCCTTCTCGCCAAGTCGCTCGCCACAGCCAATGGTCTTCGGCCAACAGGGTCCGCGGCGTCGACCACTCGCGTCCGCTCTTGGAAAACGAGACTCGCGGCGAACGCGTCAGGTACGCACCGCTCGCCGAGTTTTTGATCCCGCCCATGAGCAGCATGAGGCGTCCGTCGGGCGTCACCGAAACCTTGGGGTCTCGCAGGTCAACCGAGTCTTGGCCGATAAGCGCCGCCGAACTCCAGCTGTCGCCGCCCTTTGACTCGATCACTCGCACCTTGCCGACGCTTGCGCCGTGTCCGGCCGCTTCGCGAAAACAACAGAGCCAGCGATCGCCGAAATAGATCAAGTCGGTGAATGCGTTGTGTTCGCCCTTGTCCCAGATCTTCTTCACCGAGACGATCTTTGGTTCCGCCGCCCCAGCCACCGTTGAGATCGTCGTTGAAATCGTCGTTGAGATCGTCAAGAGCACAAGTACTAGCAGCAAAAGACTGGCCGGCTGCGCTGCTCGCGGCCGCGACGCGAGACGCGCAGCTCGAATGATCCTGGTGGTCGACATTTTTCAGTTGCCTCGCCGGTAGGTTTCGTGGAGCATCTAGCGTGCTGCATGATACCTCACCGACTGAGCACAATCACTTTCTGAAGCTACGACGCAACGATCAAGTTGTGGAAGAGATCAAGTTGTGGAGGACGGCCGCCGGCGATTAACGGTTGAACTTGGCGGCCGCCTCGTCGTCCAACTCGAGACCGAGGCCCGGTTGATCTGACAAGACGATATGCCCGTCCTCGATCCGCAACTCGTTGCGAAACAACGGCAGGCTCCACGGCATTTGCTCGACCGTTTCGCCGTTGGGAATAGCCGCCAGGCAATGGGCCAGCACTTCTGGGGCGAGATGAGTGACGACGGGTAGATTGAACGACTCGGCCAAGTGAGCGATTTTCATCCAGGGCGTGACGCCACCGGCTCGCAACAGATCGATCATCGCAATATCGACGCTGCGGTGCGTGAACATGTGACGGAACGGAGCGATGCCGTAGTGGTATTCGCCGGCGGCGATCGGCGTGTCCAGGGCGGCGGCGATCTGCGCCATGCCCTCGTAATCTTGATGGTCGATCGGATCCTCCAGCCAATGCAAATTGCACCTCTCCATTTCGCGGCCGACCTGAATCGAGCGGTTGACGTCCCAGCCCTGGTTGATGTCGACCATCAGATCAACGTCGTCGCCGACCGCATCGCGGAGAGCTCGCATTCGCTCGATTTCGGCGACCGTGGTCGGAGCGGCTCCCATGCGAAACTTCATCGCGCGGTAGCCCTGTTCAACGAGCTCCGCTCCCTTCTTGGCGAGCGCAGCAGCGTCGTAGTTTCGCCACAAGAAACCGCTGGCGTAGCAGGGCACGCGGTCTCGATAGCCTCCTAGAAGTCGATGGACCGGTTGGCCGAGCACTTTGCCCTTGATGTCCCAGAGGGCGACGTCAATCGCCGCGACGGCGCGAGTCACCAAGCCGGCCGGCGCTCCCAATCCGCCCGCCATCAACAGCCGCTGACCGATTGCTTCGATCATCAGCGGATCGTCGCCGATGGTCATTTCAGCCAACGAGTCGATCGTCGCTTGCAATGCTCTCAACATCGGCGCGGCGACAAAACCGCCGTACCCAACTCCCTCGACTCCATCCGATGTGCGAATCTTCAACGTCACGAAGTTGGCGACCAACACGCCGGGTCCGTCGACTTCTTCGCGGTACGCCGTTGCCGGACAAACAACCCGTGTCTCAAACTGTTCGATCTTCAACCAACCATCTCCTGGTGGAACAAACACATCGACATGATACCGTCTCTTCTCCATCCGCCGCGGCAAAGGGGGAGCTTATGGCGGCGTTTGGGGAGGTGCAGGTCGGTTTCTCAGGTCGCGGACACCGGTTGCCGCGTAGACGATTATTTGAGTTACCAAGAGAAAAATCACAAGCGCTGTGGCGATGGCGAATGGCGCTCGACTGCCTAGACTACCGGCCGCGATTCCGCCTATCAACGAACCGCCCGCCGCACCGAGACCCAACGACGCCTCGTTCAATCCAAACGCCCGCCCCTGCTTCGACTCGGCGCTCGAGCACGAGCTGTAGTAGAGGCTGGCGAAATAGTTGTAACCCATCAATAGCGAAAGCGCCGCGATGCCGATCATCACTTCCGCAGCCGAGTGCGATCGGGCGATCGCGACCAATCCCATCGCGCCGAGGATCTGCACAACAACCGCCGTGCTCAGACGGAAATGCCAGAAAGGAAAAAAGTGCATCAAGCTGTAAGTGCTCATCACTACGATCCGTCCGACGGCCAAGACAGCGCCGTGCATCATCGGCATCACCTCGAGCTCGACGATCAGAATCGGGAAGAGAAACCAGACGATGCTCATCGAGAACATACCGCCAAAGTTGGCGATCCAGGTCAGGCGAGTAAACGACTGAGCCAACTGTCGAGTCACCGTGGACGACTCGACTTGCTCTGCGGAACCCATCGCCGAAGGCTCGCGGAGGCAACAGAGCAGCATGAAAGCGGTCAGAATCAAGACCATCGCGACGTAGAGCGGAGCGCGGGGGCCGACCGTTTCAAACAGCCAGCCGCCGGTGAGCTGAGCGGAGACCATTCCGAGATTGAATGACAAGCAGAAGAGCAAGAAGGC
>JASMLW010000449.1 GCA_030748485.1 Pirellulaceae bacterium | reverse complement strand
CATATCGCGACTGTCGATGATTCGATGCAATTCCTCAGTCCGGATCAGCCCCAGCAGTTGTCCCTTGGCGTCCATCACCGGAAGACAGACGACATCGGAGTGTTGTCGGGCGATGTGGATGATGTGGCGGACGTTGTCGTTGTAGCTGACGGAAGGAAACTCCTCCATCATCACATCGCGCACCATGACGTGTTCCAGCCGACTCGTTTCGTGACTGCGGGCGATCGATTCACCGCGGCGGCTGAGTTTGAGATGGTAGATACTCTCCGGCGTGATGAGGCGGGCGACCAGGCTGGCCAGGCCGGCGGTGGCCATGATCGGCAGGATGATTCGATAGTCGCTGGTCATTTCAAAAACGATGATGACCGCGCCGAGCAGCCCCTGCGTTGTGCCGGCGACGACAGCGCCCATGCCGACGATCGCGTAGACTCCCGGTGGGGCGCTGGCCTCAGGAAAGACCAGATTCGCCGCCAGCCCGAACGTCGCACCCAAAGTGGCTCCGAGAAACAGCGACGGCGCGAAGACGCCACCCGACCCGCCGCCGGCCAAAGTCAAGCTGGTCAGCAGCGGCTTGAGCAGCACCAGGGGCAGCAGCCACAGCAGTTCGGATCGCATCTGATCCCGCCGCAGGCTCACCGCGCGGGAGAGCGATTCGTTGTCGGCGTCGGCGGAGTGACCGGCCGCCGGCTGGTCGTTGTCCAGATGCAACGCGTGGTCGACGACTCGGTAACCGACTCCAAACAGGGCGGGCGCGGTGGGCCGCGTGGCAGCCTGCTGTGCGGCCGCTTCGGAAAGCGTCGGTGGATGGAGCGGGTAGCAGACTCCGACCAATCCGACGAGCAAGCCGAGGACGATCGCGCGGCTGCGCCAATCGACGAGCCAGCGTTTGGAAACGTCTTCGATCGCGTAGACGCCGCGCGTGAAAGCCGCCGCCGCGCAACCGCAGATGAGCCCCAGCGCGAGGAACGACGGCAACTGCTCCCAAGCGCCTTGGAACGAGTAATTCAGTTGGATGAACGCCGAGTGTTGCCCGTGCTCGCCGATCCTCATCTGCACGATCGCCGCCAAGACACTTGCAATGACGATGGGCGTCAGCGCCTCGACCGCGAATGAACCGAGGATGATTTCACTGGCGAAAATGACTCCCGCGATCGGCGCGTTAAACGTCGCGCTGATGCCCGCGGCGGCTCCGGCGGCGACGAGAATCTTGATCTCGCGAGCCGGCAGTCCGCCCCGCTGTCCGAACAACGAGCCCAGCGTGGCTCCGATCTGCACGATCGGGCCCTCGCGGCCGATCGACCCGCCTGTGCCGATGCACAGTCCGCTGGCCAGAATCTTGACCAGCGCCACCCGCGGTCGGATCACGCCGTCTTTTCTGGCGACCGCCGTGATCACCTCGGGCACGCCGTGCCCTTGGGCTTCCGGCGCGAACCGGCGAGTCAGCCAGGCGACCGCCAACAGGCCGGCGGCCGGACAGGCGCACACCAGTGCGATCGCTACCGGCCGCCATTGCGACAGCTCGACGGCTGGCAGCAACGTGGCCCGTTCGAAATAGAGAATCAGATTCGTGAAGGCTACGGCGCCGAGCCCTGCGAGTACGCCAATTGCCGCTGACAAGGCGAGCGTCTTCGAGCTCGTCCGCAACGGCCGCTGATCAACAGCGGCCCGCAACCGACGCCGCCAAGGCTTGGCGGTGAGCGGTGTTCCTTCCGGCATCGTTCGGAGAAGGACCCTAGAGGTTAGCAACAGATGATTGCAACACAGCACTTTAAGTCACAACGGACAAATCGGGAAGCCGGTCAGTTCGGCTTTTTCGCCGCCTGCTGATTCCACGCCCATCGATAGAGGTTGCGGCTGTCGACGTAGCGAGCCGCGGACGACGACGAGCCAAGAACGACAACAATCAGTGAGACGCCCTCGCGTTCGCCGGTCGAAACCAGGCAAGCTCCCGCCGCCGACGTCGTCCCCGTCTTGACTCCCGTGAACCCGGACTGGCTCAGCAGTCGATTGGTGTTCTTCCAAACGAGATTCCGGGTATATCCGCCCGCGCCATTGACCGTTGCGCCGCGAACTCGCGTAGCCACGTAGCGCGCAAATGCCGGGTTCTTCCGCGCCGCCTGGGCCAGCTTCACCAAGTCGCCCGCCGAAGAGAGGTGGTCGCTCTCGCTCAAACCGTGAGGATTCGAGTAATTCGTCTTTGTCATGCCCAGCGACTTGGCCAGGCGGTTCATCTCCGCGACAAACAAATCCAGCGGATCGGCGGCGTCCTCGTCAGCGTCCTCGTCAGCGTCAGCGTCCTCGTCAGCGTCCTCGTCAGTGGACGAGTTTTTCTGGGCGAGTCGATCTCCGAAGTGCTCAGCCAACGCCACGGCCGCATCGTTACCCGAGGGCAGCAGCAGTCCGTAGAGCAATTCCTTCACCGCGAGCTTCTCGCCCGCTCGCACGCCCGACGTCGAGCCCACGGTCCGATCGGCGCGCTCGGAAAACGTGACTATCTCGTCCATCACCGACGGGTCCTTCCGCGCCAACTCGAGCACGACGTGGGCGGTCATGATTTTCGTCGTGCTGGCGAACGCCAGCCGTCGATCGACGTCCTTGCTCCACAGCAATTCACCTGTCCGCGCATCGGCGATCGCGTAGGCGCGGCAGGTGACGTCCGGAGGGCTGTCGAGCGCCAGCGGCGCCGTCAGCGGGAGCTTTCGCCCATTGATCTCCTGGGGCGGAGGAACCGGTTCGTCGGCGGTGATCAAGGCCCCTAGCGCCTGCCACGTCGCGCTGTTCACGACTCCGTTTTCCGGCAGCTTCTCCTGCCGCTGAAATTTCTCGACAGCCGCTTTGGTGTTGGGACCAAAGGCTCCGTCGACCGACAATTCCGGGCCCGGCCGCAACCTCGTGTTGAGTGTCCGCTGCAGGTCTTCCACGATCCGTCCGTTGGCTCCGACTTCGAGATCGCTGGCGGCTTGCTGCGCAGTATTTCGCTCGAAGTGGCGAACCGTCGCGGCGGCGATCTTCGCGCACAGACGATTTCCGGCGTTGTCGTCCTGCCAACGGCGATCTTCGTTGGCAGCCGTGAAGACGCATATCACATAGGCGCCGGATCCCCCGGTCAGCAGTCCCGCGTCGCAACGGACGCGAGTTACGGCTCCGCCCTTGTGGGCGATCCGCACGCCGGATTTCAAATCGGCCGCCAGCTTCGTGTCGTCCTGGCAAGCGCGCAAGTGTTTCAGCATCGCTTGAGACGCCGCGCGGTTGACAAGTGCTTGGGCGTGTAGTTGCTGATAGAGCCGCAGCGTTTCGCGAGCCGTCGTCGATCCCAACCCGAATTCGCGACTGCGGTCGGGGTCGATCGAGGTGTCGCGACGAAAGACTTTGGCGTGAATGCGAGTTTGCGGGCAACCCAGCTTCGTCATCGTGTCGCCGACCGCCTTGAGACCGATGCGGTCGAGGACGAGGTTGGTCGCCGTGTTATCCGAATAGGCGATCATCAGCCGAATCGCGTCCCGCAAAGAGAGCTTCACGCCCGGGGAAAAGTGTGGCGTCAGCACGCCCGAACCGGGGACCTTGTCGCCCTCCTCAAGCACAATCTCATCATCCAGGTCCACCCGTCCGGTGTCGGCCTGGCGGTAGGCCTCGATCATCACGGGAAACTTGATCAAGCTGGCCGTCGGCATCGGCTTGTCGCCCTGATACTCGAAGTACTCCCCCGTCGCCAAGTGTTTGATCGCCACCGCGACTTCACCGCGATGACCTGCAATCAGCGGCTCAATCAAACGACCGAGTTGACGCGAGTTGGTCGGTGCGGCCGCGGACGCGGCTCCCGCGTCGTCCGCCAGCGCCGGCGGCGCATTCCACACGGCGAGTAAAAAAACGGGAAGCAGGCGTGTGCGATTAGACATCGGTGAGTTCTCACGAGTTGATCAGTTGAATTGGAACGATTCTAACTTCCCGAGAGGGCGGGGGCAGCCGCGACCGAGACGCGATCCTCGAACTTCGCGCCGCTCTGCGACGGTGCGTGTATCATATGGCGATGAAACCAACCACGATGAAACCAACCACTGAAACCAACCACTCTGTCACGCCATTTCTCAGCGAGGCGAAAATGAGAGCCTGTTTTCAAGCTGCGGCGGTAGGCGCCGCGATGATGACAACAATCGCGTCAACGGCCGGCGCGCTCGCGCAGGCTCCCAGCGAAGCGAAGTTGTTGGCCAGCCTGAAGTCGGCGTCGGACAAGCAGTTGCCCAGTCTGATAGGCCGGGCTGCCGACGTGACTGACCGTTCCAGCGCGCTGACCGAGCGGTTGTTGGAGCTGCTGGGGCACGAAGATCTGGCCGTCCGCCGCGCCGCCGCCATGACGGTCGGGAAGATCAGCCGAGACAAGGCGACCCAGCAGGCGCTCATCGCGCTGCTCAAGGGGACCGAGGGCGCGCGTCAGGGCGAGCCGCTGTGGTTGGCGGCGGCGCAAGGGTTGTCGTTCATGGGGAGTGAAGTCAATCCGCAATTGGTGCGGTTGCTGGACGACATGTCACTGCGCGTGCAGCGAGCCGCCTTGGTGGCTCTGCACGATCAAGCGGAGGCTCCGACGAAGGCGACGCCCAAGATCATCGAGGTATTGAAGAGAGACGACGACACGACACGTGTCGCCGCCATTGCGACGCTCAGGAGAATCGGACCCGGCGCCAAAGACGCGCTGCCTGAATTGGTGCGCATGTTGGAACACAAGGATTTCCACACTCAGTACTGGAGCTGTCGCGCCCTGGGCGCGCTGAAGAAGGAGGCGAAGCCGGCGCTGCCGGCGCTCCGCGAGCGGTTGGCCAACGGCGGGCCGACCGTACGGGGCAACGCCGCACTGGCGCTAGGTGCGATCGGATCGGTGGGTGGCAGGGCGTCGGTCGACGCTCTCATCGCCGCGCTCGACGATCCTCTCTATTCGGTCAAGGAGCGAACGCTGAAGGCGCTGGTGTTGTTCGGCGCCGATGCAAAGCCGGCGACCGAAAAAGTGCTCGTCCACCTGCGAGGCTCGACCCCCGAACTGCGAGCTCACGCCGCGCGAGTGCTCGCCGGGATGGACGCGCATGTCGAAGAATCGATCAAGGTGCTCGTCAACGAGTTGCAGGACTTGCAATGTCCTTGGGTCGCGGCTGAGCACTTGGGGACGCTCGGCGATCGAGCGCGGCCGGCGATTCCCGCGCTGCGGGCCGCCCTGCGATCTGAACTGCCGGAATCCCAGCTCTACGCCGCGCAAGCGCTCGGCGAACTCGGCGCGACCGAGGCCCTGGACGACCTCGAGCAACTCACCGAGGTCGGCGCTGTGGATGTCGCCGCGGCGGCCAGCCGAGCGATCGCTGCGATCCGCGCCAAGCCGGGCGACGATGAGCGGCCCGAGGAGACGCCGAAAAAGAAGAAGCAGTAGCCGCCGACATGAATGTGGAAACGGTAAGAACGCAGAAGCGCCAGAAGAAGCAGCCACGAAGAAGCAGCAGCTCGGTCGATTAAATCAAACGAGACAGCTGGGGGTCGCGGTGGCCGACCGAGTCCGCTTTGAGTGAGGGATCGATGTCGACCAGCGGCTGAAGTCGGAATTCGATCGGCGGCTCATCCGCAATCTCGGCCACATAGAACAGTTCCATCCCCTGCTCAATGGATGGGGTGGCCGCGGTGATTTGGGAACCGCAATGGTCACAGACGACGTTGACTGAAGTTGAGCTTGTGGGTGGGTCGACGCGAAACCGCCGCACACCACACTCGCAGAATATGTTCAGATAATGCATAAACGACCCTGCCCGGGGGGAGGTTTCGAGCCGCAACTCGGTGCAGCTTAGCGTTTTCCAACTCTTCTGACAGCGGAATTTGCGGCCTGGAGGCAATAATCGCCAGCTGGCGGCGAACACGCGAATAGTAGCTCTACCATGCGGTGGTGAGCCCCGCCCCAACCGATCCGGATCAATCCGATGCGAAAAGCCGAAACGACGGAGCCGCGGACTCGCAGCAGGGCGTCCGGCCCGCTGGTCTTTGGCAGCGTGGTGACCTCGGCGCTGCTGTTTCGCATGCTGGTGGCGCGGGTCAGGCCCGAGACGATCGAGGGCGAGTGGGGAGTCGGGTTCGCGTCTCCGGCCGACGCCTTGATTTTCACGGGCGTTGTCTTCTTGGCGGCGACATTGTGCTCGCTTGTCGGCAAGTGGTGGTTGAACCCGACATCCGCCATCGTGTTGGGAGCTGTCGGCGGCGCTTCGGCGACCATCATGGAGAACAGCGTGACGGGGGCCATCCTCGGACTGCTGATCGGCCTACTCGTGGCGGCCAACATGGCGGCTCGCGTTTTCCGCTACACCATGCGGATGGTTGGCGCTTCCGCCTATGGCGCTGCAGTGGGCGGCGTCGCCAACTACGCATATGAATCGAATGAGGGCTGGCTGCAATATCCGGCGGCTGTCGGCATCGGACTGTTGGGACTGCTCGGCGCGGGTTTCTTGGTCGCCTTGATGAGGCGTCCGGACGACGCCGAGCGGTACGCGTCGATCAAGTCGTGGTGGCGGTGGGCGAATCAAGCCGCCTTTTTGTCCTTCGCAGCCGCCGGCGGCGTTACGGCCTTTGCCGCATCGCGCCACGTCGAGACGCGCGAGCACGTGGCTCGATTGCAAGAGATCGGCGCCGAGGTTGATTACGCTCCCCTGCCCTGGATTGAGCGGGCGTGGCTGACCATTCGCGGCAGCGACAACATCGACGCGGTCGATTTGGCCCATGCGGACGCGACCGACGAGGATCTCGATTGGCTCGCGCGGGCCGATCGGCTCAAGCGACTCGTGTTATCCGGCTCCCAAGTCACCGACAGCGGGATGGAGCGGTTGCGCGATCTCACTCGTCTGGAGGATCTCGACCTGCGCGGCACTGAAGTCGGCGACGAGGGGCTCTCGCTGTTGTCCAACGTGCGCTCGATTCGCAACCTGTCGCTGGCGGGCGGCAAGGTGACCGATGACGGTCTCGATCACTTGGCTCAAATGACGAAACTCAAGAACGTCGACCTGTCGCAAACGGCGATCGACGGCAGCGGGCTCAAGAATCTAAATCGACTGCCCGAACTAGTGACTCTAAAACTAGCCGGTTCGGATGTGACCGACGACGGGCTCGCCGCCTTTCACTCCAAGAATCTCAAGCAACTCGATCTTTCGGACACCAACGTCTCGGCCGCCAGTTTGCCTCACCTGTCCGCGGCTTTTCCTCAACTGGAAGAGCTGAAACTCTCGGGGCTGACGATTGGCGACCGCGATCTGCGAGCGCTGTTGGCGTTCAAGCACCTGGATCGGTTGCACCTCGATCGCACCTTGATCTCTCGGCACGGCGGCCGCGCATTGAAGAAGCAAATGCGCGAGACACGGATCTTTGCGACGCTGTACAAGTAGTCGCTCTATCGCTAGTCGCTCTATCGCACGGCCGACTCAGCGGAGGACAGCGCGCTGTCGCCGCCCGCCCCCAGTTCCGGTGTTCGGTAAGGAGCGTCTCGCCGCGCGAGTCGTACGCAGGGTCCGAGCAACTGATAGGCCGTCACCGCCAGCGCGCCGAGTGGCCGCAAGCCGACGAGCAAACGGCCGGCGCTGACCGCCGTTGTCGACCAGCGAGCGCTGGCTTCGCTCAAGACACCCAGGGTGTCGATCGCCCGCCAGGCGTCGTCGGCGTGCATCGCCTCGACCATCTTGTACGTCAGGTAGTGTCCGGGGCCGAACCGGTGAAACTCGGGGTCGTAGCCGACTTTCTCGGAGAAATAGGTTCCCTTCCAGCGGCAACCATAGTCAAAGGCGATCGGCCGATCATTCAGCTGGAGGAACCACAGCTCGAACGAATTCGACGCATCGAACTGGGCCGCTTTTTCGATGAACAGATCGAGCTTGCCGCTTTGAATGGCCGAACTGCCGGCGGCTCCCTTCCAGCCGCGGTCCTCCAACTCAAACGCGCGCCGCACCAGCGTATCACGGTGCGACGACAAGGCGAAGTTGTTGTGTCGTTCAACTCGAACCTCGCCCATCTCCGACAGCTGTCGGGCGGCCTTGCGAATCTTCTTGCGGGCGTTCTTCGTCAGTCGCCGCGAGTAGTCGTCAAAGGAGTTCGCCTCTTCGACGAGTCCGGTCGAGTGTTGAAACCGCAACTCGTCGCGGAGGAAATGTCGCGATGCGGCGGCCATCGCCGACCAGCGGGGCGATTCATACCGCACCCATTCGAACCAGCAGAGAGCAATTCGGCGATCGCGCAGCTTCTGCAAGATGCGGAGACAAGCCGCTTGCATGTCGGTGGCTCGATCGATCAGCAGATCGCCGGCCGAAGTCCATTCGTTGCTCGGCAGCGAGGCGACCCGGACGCCCCGTTTGCGAGTGACGATGAGCGGCAACCCGGCGATCAGGCGTCCGCCGTCGAAGACGACGGCGATTCGCATCGACAAGCGACAGTCGTGCCGCTCGGCCCACCACTTGAGGAATCCCACATAGCAAGCGGGAGCTGTCGGTGTGTTGGCGTCGGCGAGCGCATTCCATTCCGTCTCGTACTCGACGAGTTGTTCGATAGTTAGCAGTTGAGCGTTCATGGCGAGACGATAGAACCGGCACAGTCGGCATCACCGCGCTTTGGACAAAGCGCACGGCTACGCTCTAGTCTAGGTCCTAGTTTCGGCTCGCTTTCATGGGGACCGTCGCGACCCGCGTCGCGGCTACCTCAGGAAGAGCAACACGTAGACGGACGCCAAAACGATCTGCACGACGGCGAAGACAAAGGCCGCCTTGACGAAGCCCGCGAACGACATGGGCAACTTGTGTTTGTGCATGATCGTGACGGCGACCAGCGTGGAAGCAGAACCGATCGGCGTGAGGTTGCCGCCCAGGTTGGCTCCGAAGATCACCGACCACCAGAGCCCCGACTCACCGCTCGCGCCCAACGACTTGAGAATGTTGGCCAACATGGCGGCCAGCGGGATGTTGTCGGTGACGCTGCTGAAGACGGCCGCGCCGAACAGCAACGTCGTCGCGTCGCGCCAATCGGAAGGAGTCTTTTGGACATCGACCAGCACACGGTTGACACCCGCGCCGATCGCGTCGAGCACCAGGGCGTGCTCCATCGCGTAGATGACGACGAAGAGCGCCATGAAGAAGCCGAGCAAGTCCCAGTCGACAGCGCTGTAGAATCTGTCGACTTCCGACTTGAAGCGAATCAACATCACGCCGGCGAACGACATGGCGACGAAGCCCATTCCCAAGTGTCGAATGCCGAGCGGGAGCACCGATGTCGTCGCAATCGTGATGACAAACAACGCCAGCATGATGGAGCTAAACCGGAAAAACCCCCAGCTCTCCACACCGTCGTTTTCGTCGAACGCCGAGACCAATTCGTTCGCCGCTTCGCGGTCTTCCGCCGACGTCAGCCGTTGGATACCAAATAGCTTCGCTCCCATAAACAGCGTCACTGCGGTGGCGACCGCCACGTAGGGGCTGGATTTCAAGAAGAACTCGACGAAGGAGATTCCGGCGGCCGTCCCGACAATGATATTCGGCACGGAACTTATCAAAGTCAGCAGGCCGCCGATGTTCGTCAAGAGCCCCTCGATCAACAAGAATCCGAGCAGCTTGTCGCGGCGGTTGAGCTTCTCCAGCGACACGACGGTGAGCGATCCGACGATGATCATCGCCGTCACGTTGTTCAGCACCGCCGAGAAGACGACCGTCATCAACCCGTAAGAGACGAGCAGCATCAGCGGGTCGCCGCGGGACGCCTTGGTGACCTTGACGGCGATCCAAGTGAAGAGCCCGGATTTGCTGGTCACGTCGACGAACAAACTCGACCCCAGAATGATGATGATCACTCCCCAGTCGATGCCCGGTATGTAGACGGGCATGTTCAGTCGATGCCCGTCGACGTGGAGTGGTCGATGGGCGTGGTCGGGAGTTTGTGCGGGTTCGGCGTGTTCCGGCTCACTTTGGCCGGAGTCGCCGGTGTTGTTGTCGCCGGCGTCGGCGTTCGTCGCCGGCGCGACCGGGGCCAGATGAACTTCCTCGACATCGCCGTCCTTGTCATCGAGGATTCGGCCGTGGACATCGTCGTGCTCGACCAGTTGTCCTGTGCTGCCAACGACGATCTGGTGGAACGGCAGCACGCCGCAAACGGCTCCGAGCAGTAAGCAGACGATCGCAAAGACGCCGGCGATGAGCGACTTCTTGGCGTGGAGTTTTTCCTCCAGCGCCAGGCAGGCGATTAGCCCAACGAGGATAGCGCCAAACAAGATCGTGACGGTTGGTGAAACACTATGGCCGCCCGCAGCCAACAATCCGTTGTTCATCGCCCGAGTCCTTCAGTGCTCGCATGCTGGTCAGGATGATGCCGCCTGGCGAATTCAAAGCAGCACCAGCGGCGTGTCTCGCAGTTCAACTGACAGTGGGTACGCCATTCCGTGCATGGCGAGTTGATCTTCTTCCTTGGCGTTGAGCACGACTAGTTGTGCATCGTGATCTTGGATCAGCCGCCGATAGTCGCTGAGGTGGCTGCCCAGCGTCACTTCGCTTTCGACAACGAGGTCGGCGTCCGCCGCCGTCAACTGTCGCCCGCACGATTCGATGTACTCGGCAGGCTCTTTCAGCAGTTGGGCGAGCAGCTCGTCGCGCGCCGTATCGGTGTCGATCGCCGGAATCTTGCCGATCGCGTCGATGTACCGATCGAAGTGTCTCTCGTCTTCGAGGTGAGTCAGCCACAAATGACCACCTGGACGAGCGAATGCGGCGGCGTGATTGACCAACCGGTCGTCGCCCAGCAAGTGGTCGGTAATAGCGATCACGGTCTGTGTGTGCGGGAGAATAGTCGGATCGGCCGCCACGCGTTCGGCGTGCGGCGTCAACATCACCGGAACGGCGGTCGCCTGTGTCAATACGTCGACAAAAACGCCCAGGCTATACGGGTGTTGGCGAGCCGGTAATTGCAGATTCCGGTAGGTGCAAATCAAATCCGGAGACTCGGTCCGCACTCGTTCGAGCAACCCGTCGACGGAGTCGAGCGCGTCGTTGGCCAAGACGTTCCAACGCGGCGCCGGATTGATTCGTTGGAGGAAAACCGCCAGGCGGGACTGGTACTCCCCGGCCATCGACTCGTTCAAATCAGTCACCACGAGCACACTGTCGAACGTCACCGGGGCGAATTGAAACGGCCGCTTATCGGCGGATTTGAAGGCGCTTTCAAACTGGTCGAGATTGGTCATGCGCAGGGGTTGCGTTGTGGGATGGGCGAATCAACGCGCGGCTTGCGGTCTTCAGGTGAAGCCGAGCGCTCGGGCGGGGAGCAGCATAACATCTACGCCGGCCCGCAAGTCAAGTCGATGTGCGCGAGTTCCGAGTCGACTTCGATGGGAGTGAGAGTCGAGCGGCGGTCGCGTCAGTGGAAAGAAGGTGGCTCCGGCGCCGTCGCGACGCGGTGACGAATAAACGCGCGATGGGGTCAAATACGCGTGCGCGTCCGTCTATCCCAGCAATTCGAGTTCAATCGTCTCGGAACTTCGGTAGAATACGACCCAAGACCAACATCACTTCCACAACCATCGTATTCAATGTCGCGGATCGAGAACGAGCACCAATCTCGCATGGATGCGTTATCGGGCCGAGAGCGTGTATCTCGTTCTCTGGCGTTGTTGGAATGGACGCGAGACATGCTTGCCCGGCAGATCGTTTCCGAAATGGGTAGCATTTCCGACGAACGGCTCAAATGGGAAATCGCTCTCCGTCTCTATGGCGCCGATCGCGCAGTTCGTCGGATGATCGAAGGCAAGTTGGCCGATGTTTCCGATTGACGCATTTCGTGCGACACTCGACAAGGTAGTCGACACTTTAGCGCCGTTGTTGGTTGACGTGCTGGCCGAGTCGGATGAGATCACTTGATTGATTCGCCGATGCGCCGATGCGTTGTGCGACAGGAAAGCGTGCGACAGGAAAGTAAATCCCGCGGTCGTTGTGACCGCCTGCGTAGGCGAATCGTTCGCCGACCAGGGGCCGCAGACAGATTCTCGGGCATTCGCTAGAATCGCGTTTTTGACGAGACGCCCCACACAACGGCGTTCTATCAAGCCTCTCACATTCCTCTTCCATTCCTCTTCGACCAAAGGAAATCGGCGATGAGCGACAACCGTTTGGATCCCTTTGGCGCCAGAGACACCTTTGAGACCGGGTCCGGCGCCGCCGGCATCCACCGCATCTCGAAACTGGAAGAATTGGGATTCGGATCGGTCAGCTCGCTGCCGTTTTCCATTCGCGTGTTGCTCGAGTCAGTGCTCCGCAATTGCGATGGTTACGTCGTGTCCGAGGACGACGTGAAGAACTTGGCCGGTTGGCAGGCGGCGGCCCCCGCCAAGGTGGAGATCCCGTTCAAGCCAGCGCGGGTCGTGTTGCAGGATTTTACTGGTGTGCCCGCCGTCGTCGATCTGGCGGCGATGCGTTCGGCCATGGACCGACTAGGCGGTGAACCGACAAGGATCAACCCACTCATCCCCG
>JASMLW010000448.1 GCA_030748485.1 Pirellulaceae bacterium | reverse complement strand
GACTACGCGCTCCATCCGGTCGTCTTCGCAATTGGAAACGCCAGCAGCCTGATTGGCCATTGGTTGTTCTTTCGATCGCATCGAGACCTGGGAACCTATTGGTCGCCAACATTGCAAGTGCGGGAGAACCACCAGTTGATCACATCCGGCATTTACACTCGAATCCGTCACCCGATGTACGCGGCGATGATGATGCAGGGCGTCGGCCAGGCTCTGTTTCTGCCGAATTGGATCGCCGGTCCCGCCTGGTTGGTGACGTTCGGCACGCTCTACCTGTTTCGCGTTGGTGAAGAGGAGCGAATGATGCTCGATCACTTCGGCGAAGAGTATGCCTCCTACATGAAGACGACCGGACGGCTTCTCCCCCGCCTGCGACGAACACCATCTCCGTAGTCCGTTTGAACAGCGACTTATACGTCACGTGTTTCGGCGTCCCGCGTTCTACTTCCCTTTCAAGAATTTGTAGAGTTCTTGCGTGGCCGGATCGTCCGGGACACCGAGATTGGCGTTCAGTTTGTTGTGCGTCGTCTCTCGGGCGCCGAACACTTTGACGGGGATCTGCGACTCGCGCAGCGCGTTGCCAAGCCGGCGAGCTTGCGCAGTGACATCGGCGTGCCCTCCCACGTGGAGAATCAGAAACGGAGGAATACCCTTGCCCTTCGCCACGTGCGTCACTGCTGAGAAATCGATGTGCTTCCGCGGATCGTTGCCGAACTTCACACGGTGCCCGAACTTCGGCAAAGGCAGCCCGTGCACCGTTTGCCGAAACTCGGCCGTCATGATCATTGCCGGCAAGTCGTATGTGTCTCCGTCCACCGGAACGCATCCCTTCAGCACGTCAAACGAGACACCCTCGGCGCTCAGATATCGTTCGTCGATGCAGAGCAGAGCCGCCAATTGCGCGCCTGCTGAATGCCCCATGACGAGAATCCGGCGAGGGTCGCCGCCGTGCTTGCCGATGTTCTTGTGCACCCAGCCGAGCGATTTGGCGACGTCGCGAATCAACACACCCATCTCGACGTGCGGCAAGAGCCGATAATTCGTCGAGACGAACACGTAGCCGCGCTCGGTGAAAACACGCGGCTTGATCTGCACGCTCGTCTTGTCTCCCGTCTGCCACCCACCGCCGTGGATCCAGAAAACGACTGGCAGATTCTCGCCTTCCTGCGGCGTGTAGATGTCCAGAACCTGACGTTCGTGTGCGGGCTTCGCGTAGGGGATGTTCGATTTGAGTTCTTGCGCGTGGGCGACGGACACGAACAGCAGAAACGCGAGGGCAGTTCTCATGGCGGTTCTCATATCTTTTCTCCCGATGACAAACGTCGCGCCGCCGCGACGGTGAATTCTGGATCCGCGGACGCCGACCATTCTGCAGTCTAGGAACGGTCCGCGAAAGGATGTTGCGGCCGCCTTTCGCGCAATGTCGCCGTTCCACTGATTGATGTGCTCACGCGTATCAACGAAACTCTCAAGCGAAATCTCTCCAACGACCGACACCCCTGTCTTTCCATCATGAGTCTCGCACTAGAGTTGAGGCGGATTCGACGATCGTTTCCGGGCGTGGTCGCCTTGGACGATGTCGACTTCGACTTGCGCAGCGGGGAGGTCCACGGACTGGTCGGCGAGAACGGGGCCGGCAAGAGCACACTCATCAATCTCGTCTCCGGCGTCCTGCAACCAGATGCCGGCGTTATTCATTTGGCAGGCGAACCAGTTCGCATTCCCGATCCAGTCGCCGCGCGGCGACTGGGCGTCGTCACCGTGCACCAAGAGGCCGACTTCTTTCCCTCGCTGTCCGTAGCCGAGAACATGGCCTTGCTGTCCGGACTCCCTACCGGTTCGTTCGGACTGGTCGACTGGACGACTGTCAATCGATCCGCGCAAGAGTCCGTCAACGCCGTCGGCGAAGAGATTCGAGTTTCACAATCCGCATCGCAGCTGAGTGTGGCACATCGCCACATGACACAGATTGCCGCAGCCGTCGTGCAGCGCGCCAAGGTGGTGATTCTCGATGAGCCGACAAGCGCATTGACCGCGGTCGAATCAGCCTGGCTGTTCGAACAGATCGAGCGGTTGACCGCCGCCGGAGCCGGTGTCGTCTACATTTCTCATCGCCAGGAGGAGATTTTGGCGCTGGCGGATCGGGTCACCGTCTTGCGAGACGGACGAAAAGTGTGGACGCGGACCAAGTCGGAAATCACCAACGAATCTCTGATCACGGCGATGGTGGGACGCGACGCCGGCGAAAGCCCCCGCGCCGCGCCGTCGCACACGGATGAGGTGCAGTTGCACGTCGCCGGTCTCTCCGATTTGGCCGGCCGATTCTCCAACGTCTCTTTCGAGTTGAGAGCGGGAGAAGTCGTGGGCGTGTACGGGCTCGTCGGAGCCGGCCGAACAGAGTTGGCGGAGGCGCTTTACGGATTGCGCCCCGTCGCGTCGGGCAGCGTCACGATTGGAGGCGTCGCGCTCGATGCAAAAGAACCCGCCCGCGCAGTCGCCGCGGGGCTGGCCTACTTGCCCGAGGACCGCTTGCGGCAAGGGTTGTTTCGCGGCCTGAGCATTCGCGCAAACTCGGTCGTTTCCACGCTGCAACGATGGTCGCGGTGCGGCCTGTTCACAAACGCGGCCGCCGAGAACGCGGCGACCGAATCGATGACAGGGCGGTTGGCGGTCAAACATCGATCCATCCAACAACCGATCAGCCAACTCAGTGGCGGCAATCAACAGAAAGTTGTGCTCGGCCGCTGCCTCCTGGCCGAGCCTCGCGTCTTGATTCTCGACGAACCGACCCGCGGCGTGGACGTCGGAGCCAAGACCGAAATCCACCAGTTGCTCCGCCAAATTGCCGCCAATGGTTGTGCGATTCTGATGATCTCCAGCGAACTCCACGAAGTGATCGAGCAGTCGGATCGCATCCTGGTGATGCGCGAAGGCGCATTGGCCGGTGAATTCGATGCAACCGCCGCGGAGCCGGAAGAGATCGCCCAGGCCGCACTGCCCGCCGAGCATGGAAGCCGACAAGAGACTGGTGGAGCGGACCACTCGGAACGCCCAAAGCTCAAATTGCCGTTTGGCGAGTTGGGATTGGCGTTGATCGTCATCGTCCTACTCCTCTGGTTGGGGCTGACGAGCGACAACTTCTTTTCCGCGAACAATCTCGCCAATCTAGCGAGTGAAACGGGGCTGTGGACGATTCTTGGGCTGGCGGCGGCAACGGTGATCGTCGCCGGAGGCATCGACATCTCTGTCGGCTCACTGATCGCTGTCGCCGCGGCGTCAGC
Source organism: Pirellulaceae bacterium (assembly GCA_030748485.1). GTDB lineage: Bacteria > Planctomycetota > Planctomycetia > Pirellulales > Pirellulaceae > JASMLW01. The sequence continues at coordinate 1,983 of JASMLW010000448.1, read as the reverse complement.
TGGCCTGATACTGAAGACTGATCTTCCACCGGGGCTTTCCATTCCTCTCGCCGTCGCGTCGGCTGTGGCGGTCGGCTCCTCCGGTGGGTTGCTCAACGGAGCGCTCTCGTTGGTCGGCCGCATCCACCCGATCGTCGTTACGCTCGGCATGATTTTCTTCTACCGCGGCATCGCCATCGCGCTATTGCGCGGGCAACAGATCAATGAATTGCCGCAGCAGTTCGGATACCTGGCAATCCATCCGGCGAGTGGCTTTCGCGGAGTCATTCTCATCGGCGCGGTCGTTACGGTGTCGCTCTACGTGGTGCTCAGCCACACTCGTTTTGGCCGCCACTTGTACGCGCTGGGCTCGAGTGAATCGGCGGCTCGACTGGTCGGTATTTCGAAGACAAAAGTCTGGTTGGGCGCGTTCGCCGCAAGTGGACTGTTGGTCGGGCTGGCGGCCGCCATCGAACTGGCATCCAGCATGCAGATGCAAGCTCAACTGGCGAAGGGCTGGGAACTACAGGCCATCGCAGTGGCCGTTATCGGCGGCGTCAGCATCACGGGCGGCCGCGGAACCGTGCTGGGTGTCTTTCTGGGCGCGTTGCTGCTGCAACTGGTCAACAGCGCCCTCGTTCGGTGGGAGATTCAGGGAAGCCAAGTCGACCTCGTCGTCGGCGGAATGATTCTAACCGCAGTCGTGTTGGATCTGGTCTGGAGGAAACTGGAACGTTGAATCGCTCTTCCGCCCAACGAATGATCGCCGCCGCATTGCCATGGTTGCTTCTGGCGATCGGTGTTTGGCTGGTGGCTAGCCAGGTTTCACGACCGGCGTTTCTGATCAAGGCCGGCGACGTGAAAGCCCGTGTGGGATGTATCGCGATGGTAATGACGGCAATCGTAATCACCGGTGGCATCGACTTGTCGGTTGGCTCGATGTTGGCGCTAGCCACTGTCGTGATGGCGTCGTTGTGGACCGCGGGAGTATCACCCGAACTCGCCGGTTGCGCCGCGTTGGCGACGGGCTTGGCGGCCGGAGCTTGCAACGGCGGGCTCGTCTGCTTGGGATTGTCTCCGCTCGTTGCGACATTGGCGACGATGGCCTTCTATCGCGGGCTGGCCGTCACGCTGGCGGGCGGCCGGAAGATAACGGACTTTGAAGTAGAGCCGTTGCTCGATCCGAACTTTATGGGCTGGCCTGGAGAGTACTGGTTGTTGTTGTTGCTGTTCGCGATCGCACTCGTGACAGTTCACTTCACTCGATTGGGGCGTTGGTGCTTCGCGATCGGAGACAACTCCATCGCGGCTCGATATGCGGCGACACCCGTCAAGTGGACACAGTTTTGGTTGTATGTGGCGAGCGGATCGGTGGCCGGTATGCTGGCGGTCATCTACACTATCCGCAAAGGCGCCAACCCCGAAGAACACGCGGGATTGGAGCTCGAGGCGGTGGCGTGCGTCGTTGTGGGCGGCACCCTGATTACGGGAGGTCGCGGGGGAATCGCCCGCACCCTGTTGGGCATCGCCGTAGTGGCCAGCTTGGATATGGGCCTGAAGCTGCTGAGCGGTTCAGTCAGCTTCTTCACTGCCGAGGCCCGCTTGATGGTCATCGGGTCGCTGTTGATTCTGATCGCGGTTGGCAACCAATGGGTCGCCGACGACGATGAAAGGCGAGTGCTTCAATGAGTCGAGATCTGTCGAAAAAAAAGCGCCTGGCAAGATTCGCCGCGGGACTGCTAGTCGTCGCCACTGCGGCGTTGTTGTCGGGCGGCTGTGGATCGAACGACAACAATCCGGATGGAACGAGGGGAGCTTCCACAAGTGGCGACCCCGGCGCAGCTTCCAAACCGCTCAAGATCGGCATGATGCCCAAGTTGATGGGAATCTCATTCTTCGACGCGACGGGCCGGGGAGCAAAAGAAGCGGCCGACGAATTGGGAGTCGACCTAACCTACGACGGCCCCACCGAAGACAATGTCGAACAGCAGGCCGAGATGCTGA
>JASMLW010000447.1 GCA_030748485.1 Pirellulaceae bacterium | reverse complement strand
ATCCCAAGTGTCGCAGGGCCGCGTTGAAATTGACTCAAACTGACGGTCCACGTGTGTGAGCAGGGCTTCGTTTAGAAAGACCGGTAACGCTCTTCGCTTCCGGTAGTGTGCGAGTACAAGCCGTCCTGCAATCCCCCGCAGCCAAGGTCCGAACGGTCGCGAAAGGTCACATTCGTCGAGCCTCCGCCACGCAACAAGCATTGACTCCTGAAACAGATCATCAACGACGGACTCGTCATCAACCAAAGTCCGCAGGTACGCCGTCAGCATACGCGAGTTTTCGCGTGCGATAATCTCAAACGCCAACTTGGCTTTTTGATCCGACAAATCGAGTGCTCCTATAAATCGAACACTAATACTGTCGCTCGGCGTCAGAATGGGGACAAGATTCCGACGGAATTCAAGAAATCCTGGGCGGATAACGACAAACCCCTCGGCCACAATATGCATGTGACCGAGGGGTTCAATGTTCGCACAGCCGTCCGAAAGCTGGCAGGTTGGGAATCGAACCCGAAAAAACTGAATCAACGACGGACCTGCGTACCTGAAGACGTGAATACACTTCGCGGAGTAGACGACGACTCAAATCTGCGTTGCATCGTTTTCAGCATTTTGTCATCGCGCGATTCGAGTCGGTGTGATGGGTCGCTGCAGGATTCGGAACTGATCTCCCTGTGCCTCGTTTTTCGCTGAGACCCGCAAGCTCGAATCAAAGTTCGCGGTAGGTTGTATCCGCCCCTCGAACCCAACCAGCTTTCTAACAAGCAAGGGGGTTCTAAACCGAGAGCGCGAGAGTTCGAGCGTCATTTTTCGGTCAGACGGAAGCAACCCTCGCTCGTGGCGCTCATCAACAGAAATCCGAGAGCGCCATCCCGAATCGAGGATCATCGCAAAGTGTTGCGGACACTGCGGATAATCGGCGAGATCTACCGCTCCGCGAAATCGCCCTCAGAGCTAACTGGCGTGTCGCTCTGAATTCGCGAATGTAAAAGAGCACGCCTGAGAGGATTCGAACCTCCGACCTACGGTTTAGGAAACCGTTGCTCTATCCCCTGAGCTACAGGCGCGTGGGGGTTGTGTTTTACTGGATTGACTCGTTCGTTGGTAATCGGTTGAGAGCGATTCGCGGCGCCGGGTTCGGCCGTTCGCCGGGGTGGTGGGCGGATTGAATGCGAGTTCCCGATGGGATAGAGTGCCGGTCGTGGATTCCCGTCACAGGAGGTCATCGTGGGACTCGCAGTAAACGACGTCTACCAAGGGGATTGTGTCGAGAAACTCAAGTCGGTCAAACCCGGATCGGTCGATCTCGTCTTCGCCGATCCGCCGTTCAATATTGGCTACAAGTACGACACCTACCACGACTCGCGGCCGGCGGAGGAGTTTGTCGGCTGGTGTCGCGAGTGGATGACGGGCGTCGAACGGGCGCTCAAGCCCGACGGCACGTTCTGGCTGGCGATCGGCGACGAGTTCGCCGCCGAACTCAAAGTCGCCGCCCAGGAGCTCGGCTTCAAATGCCGCAGCTGGGTCATCTGGTACTACACCTTCGGAGTCAATTGCACGCGCGCCTTCTCCCGCTCGCACACGCATCTACTCCACTTCGTCAAGGATCCCAAGCAGTTCACGTTTAACGCCGAGCATCCGCAGGTGCGCGTGCCGTCGGCGCGGGAGTTGGTTTACGCCGACGATCGAGCCAACCCGAAAGGCCGCCTGCCCGACAACACCTGGGTCCTGCGGCCTCAAGACGGCCCCTCCGATGGCTTCTCGCCGGACCACGACACGTGGTACTTCTCGCGCGTCGCGGGCACGTTCAAAGAGCGCGAAGGATTCCACGGCTGCCAGATGCCCGAACAGTTGCTCGCCCGCATCATCCGCGTCAGTTCGAATCCGGCTGAACTGGTGCTCGACCCATTCGCCGGCAGCGGCACGACCTTGGCCGTCGCCAAAAAGCTCGGCCGACAGTGGATGGGCTTCGAGTTGTCGACGGAATACGCAACTCGCATCAAGTCGCGACTGAAGGCGATCGAGCCGGGCGATGAGTTGGACGGACCGGCGGATCCCGTCGCCAGCTCACCAAAGACATCCAAAGGGCGACGACTCAAACGCAAGAAGACCGACGACAAAAAGGAAGAATACGAGAAAGCGCTGATCGACGTGTTTCAAGATTCGCACGAAGGCGCCTCGGTGGATCAACTGTTGTGCGACGCGCAGCTGAACGCGTCGTTCGTGAAAGCGTGCAAGAGTTCAGGATTGGGCGGCGACGCCGCGGCGCTCAACCGAACTCTCATGAACATTCGCAAGCAGGGCCGCCTCCCCAGGTTGAAGGAACGCGCCAAACGGAGTGTGACATTTCGCCAGATGGACTCCTATAGCTTCGCGAGTGAGATCGCGATGGAGTACGTGTGCCGGGAATTCGACCGCACGCTCGACGAAGTCCTCTGCGATCCGTTCCGCGCGCAACAGTTCGATCTCGTCGCCGAAAAATTCTCACCGGGCTTTACGTCGTTTCAGTACCGCTGGGCCGCGTTCGCGATCCGCAAACGAGCGAAGCAGGCGAGTCGGGCTGCGGTCGAGTTCGCCGAACTGGCCCAAAGTCCGCTGCCGCGATCGATCAGCGCCAAGGATTTCGATCCGGCCGATGTCGACGGAGCCGGTGTCTATCTGATCGCCAAGGGGAATCAGCGGAGGCCGATTTACATCGGCGAGACGCTCGACCTGTCGGCCAGATTGGCGACCGTGCTCAACACCGAAGCCTGGACGAGCCTGGCGCCGTTTTCGATTCGCGTCATCCCCGAAAGCAAGCATCCGTACGGTCTGCAATCGGCCCTGGTCCAACGGTTGAAGCCGACGTTGAATTCCCGCGAGCTCGTCCCCAAGCAGAAGGCAGAGGTGACAGTCCCACGTACAAAGCGAGCTGCCGCTCGGTAGGCGTTCGTCCGCTCCCGTTGGTCGCTGGAGTCGATTGAGCGAAATCCCAGATCCTCAACGCCACAAAAGGCCCACAAAAGCCCGTCGCCTGAACGCGCGCCGAGAACAGCGGCAGCAAGGCGAACCGGTCTTCCACCTGCGACTCGACAAATGACTGACGGCCGATCAACCGCCGAACGTTCGCTCGACATTTGCCAGTTGTTTGAGGCGGAAGTGCTATTGCACTTACTGCTGACTCAATGGCAGCATCCGCTCGCCAGCGACGACGAGTTCCGCAATGCACTTTTGGAATCGGCAACCGATGCGCTCCGCAGCGCCTGCGATGGGGCCAGGCTGATCGACGACATTCCGCCGCACCAGATGAACTTCATCGCCGCCGTCTGGTGCGTCGAGTCTCAACAGGTGGCGGCGGCCGGCGCGGCGGCCGCCCACTGCGAACAACGGCTCGCCTGGCTCGATCAAATCCAGCGAGCTCTGCCGTCCTGCTTCTGCAATCCCGAGCTGTTGATGTGACTACTGGCCGTCGGGTTCGGCTGGGGCGTACGTCGTTGCTTTGCCGTCGAGCGGACGCACCCAGACGTTGCGGAAGAGAACCGGGTTGTCGTGGTCCTGCAGAAAGACCGGACCGACCGAAGTGGCCTTCTGCTGTTTCCAGATTTCCTGCAAGTACGGCGTCGTGCCGTAGCGATAGGGATGGTATTTGGAACGCGGCTCGCCGAATCGCGTGTTCTTCTGGACGAGCTTGCCGTTGAGCCAAGCGGTGATCGACCCGGCCGTGGCGATGTTTCCGGATGAGTTGCGGCGGGGAGCCCGGTAGCGAATGTCGACGACTTGCCATTCGCCTGGCGGGCGAGCCGCGTTGACCAGTGGGGGCGCAAAGCCGTAGACAGCGCCCATGTCGCCTTGACCGACCTTCTCCTTGCCCGCCGAATTGATAATCTGGAATTCGTAGTTGCCGTGAATGTAGATGCCGCTGTTGCCGCTGCCCTTGGCGGGCAACTGAAACTCGACGTGGATGTCGGCGTCGCGGAAGTGGAGTGATGAAACGAGGTGATTGGACCGGCCCTTGCCTCGCGATGAGACGAGCGCGCCGTCTTCCACCGGCCAGTCGATCTCACCGCCCGACATGCTGAGGAATCGAGTCGCACCTTCGCCGTCGAACAGCGCGGAGGCGTCGGCGGGCGCCGCGACCGGCAGCTGGCTCTGGTCGGGTTTAAAGTCGGCGTCGCCGAGCAGGCGGCGATCTAGTTGGCGGAGCAAATCCTTGACGACGGCCGGATTCTGCTCGGCAATGTTCCGCGTCTCGCCGTCCGCCTCGCGATGGTCGTACAGTTCAACGTGGCCTCGCTTGTGGGCGACCAACCGATGCGTCTTCGTGCGGATAGTTCGCGCTCGGGCGTACGAGACAGCCGGGTGTCCAGGCTCACCTGGGTCCTCCAGTATCGGTCGCAACGAGACGCCATCGACGAAGACCGGATGGGGCAGTCCGGCCAGATCGCACAGCGAGGGGAAGACGTCGATCGTTTCGACGATCGACCGGGTCGGCTCGCCAGGCCGGGGAATGCCGTCGTAGGAAACGATGAGTGGTGAGTGCAGCGACTCCTCGAACAACGAATGCTTGCCCCAGATCGCGTGCTCGCCCAAGTGCCAACCGTGATCGCCCCAGACGACGATAATCGTGTTGTCGCGAACACCGGCCGACTCGAGTTTTTCAACGATCTTGCCCACCTGGGCGTCGGCGTACGAGACGCAGGCCGCGTAGTGTTTTCGCACGGCCGTCGCAAACTCGTCGTCGTCGTTCGGGTTCCGCTTCCAGCGGTTGTACTTCATAAACTCGCCCGAGCCGTGCCACGTCGTCGCGCCCGACGGCTTACTCGCGTGTGGAATCGGCGGCAGCTTGACATCCTTGTACGGTTCGAGGTACTTCGCGGGCGCTCCGAAAGGAAGGTGCGGTCGAATGATGCCGACCGCCAGCAGGAAGGGCTTGTTGTTCTCCGCTTTAACGAGTTCATCGAGCTGCCGCAGGGCTTCGTCGGTGATGAGCCCATCCGGATAGATTTGGTCGGGGCCGGCAACCGATTGAAAGACGTCCATTTCGCCCGCCTTCACGCGGATCTCACCATTGGCGAGACCGTGCATGGCTCCCCGCGGGTGTTGCCACGGACCGACGGGCATCAGGTGTCGGTCCCAGGATCTCGGCATCTCGATTGTCGAGTTCGAATCCCAATCGGGCCCGCCGCGACCGCCCGGGTGGTGGGAGACTTTGCCTACCGAGACGGTCGTGTAGCCGTTCTGCCGAAACCAGGCCGGGAAGCTGGGATGAATCGATCGAGGGTTCTTCTTGATTCGGCCGCCGCGCTGCAGCAATGCGCCGTTTCCCGAGGGACCGTAAGCGCCGGTCAGCAGTGCGTACCGAGACGCTCCGCAGGTGGGAGCCTGGACGTAGTGGCGATGAAACGCGCGGCCTTGAGACGCCAGCTTGTCGATGTGCGGAGAGCGAATGTAGTCCTTGCCGAAACACGCCAACTCGGGTCTCAAGTCATCGATGCAAAGCAGCAAGACGTTTGGCTTCTCAGCGGCTGTCGCCGAAGCCGTGATGCAGATTGCCGCGGCGCAGCAGAACGCGAGTAAAGAACGCGGGGAGGTCGGATTCATGATCGCCTGAAGGACTAAGGACTAAGGCCTAGTGACTAATGAATGACGAAGGACGAAGGCTCATCGGTGCCGCATGAACGGTGCGCAATCTTGGCAATGCAACGAAGGCCATTCTAGTCATTCGAGCTTGGTCATTCATTAGTTAGGTAATCGTGGGTAATCGTAGGTCGTAGGACGGGTCGCCAGGCGTCTCCAGGCCCGTCGACTGGAACGAGCAATCGACGGGCAAGCCAGCAATCGACGATCCCGAGCCGAGCGAGATTCCAGACCCGGCGATTGAGTTTCCTTTGGAGATAGTTCCGGAAGCTCTGCGCCCTGCGCAGATGACCCAGGGTGGCTGTCGAGAAGCGAAGACGAGGCGGCGCGGGGCCTCGTGAGGTGTGGGACGCGATGGCGCGGGGCGACGCGAGGGTGGGACGCGATGGCGCGGGGCGACGCGAGAATGGAGCGTTGGTGGCAGCTGGAACGCTTGGTTCACCCGTGCTCAAGCACGGGCCTATGCCGCCTGCGGCGGAATGGGGCGTAAACGCCCCTGGTCGTGCGCGGCGAGGGTGGAACGCGGTGGCGCGGGGCGACGCGAGAATGGAGCATTGGTTGCAGCTGGAACGCCTGGTTCACCCGTGCTCAAGCACGGGCCTATGCCGCCTGCGGCGGATGGGGGCGTAAACGCCCCTGGTCGTGCGCGGCGGCCAAGGCGCCAAGATCATCGACAAGCGTGTCGAGGACCC
>JASMLW010000446.1 GCA_030748485.1 Pirellulaceae bacterium | reverse complement strand
CACCGGCTGTCGGATCGTTTCTCGATAACTGACCTGGGGATTGTGGAATTTGATCTTCAACTTGAAGTCGCGGAGCAACTTGTTCTTGTTCACCTCCAGGTGCAGTTCGCCCATCCCGCTGATCAGAGTCTGACCCGCCTCGGTCACCCCCACCGACAAGGTCGGGTCCTGCCGTTTCAGCATCTCCAGCGCGTCGGACAGCTTGTCGCGTTCGGTCGTCGATTCGGGCTCGATCGCCATCGAGATGACCGTTTCGGGAAACTCGATCGATTCGAGCAGCAAGGGGTGTTTGGCGTCGCAGAGCGTATCGCCGGTGATCGAATGTCGCAGCCCGATGATCCCCACGATCTCACCCGCCGACACTTCGGTCGTCTGCTCCTCCTTGCGGGTCGCGTGGATGCGCCAGAGTTGGGAGATATTCTCTTTCTTCTCCTTGCCCGGATTGAGGGCGCGGCTGTTGGACGTCAGTTTGCCGGAATAGACACGGATCCAAGACATGTCACCCGTGTTGGCTGGCAGGACCTTAAAGACGAGCGCCGCAAATGGCTCATCCGCCGCCGGCTTCCGCGTCTCGACGACTTCGTTTTTCTTCTTATCCGTCCACTTTCCCTCCACCGGCGGCTTGTCGAGCGGGCTGGGCAGATAGTGTCCGACGCCGTCGAGCACCGGTTGGACGCCGATTCCGTGCAGCGCCGATCCGCAGAAGACGGGTTGGAGCTGTCGTTCCAGGGTGCATTGCCGCAGCGTGTGACGAATCAATGAGGTCGGAATCGTCTCACCGCCCAACGCCAACTCCATTAATTCGTCGCTGTAACTGTAGAGCTTTTCCAGCATCACATCGCGCCAGACTTCTGCTTCGCCGATCGCGTCGTCGGGGATCGCGACCTTCTTGATACTCTTCCCGTCGTCGGATTCGGAGAACGTCAGCAGTTCCATATCGATCAGATCGACGACACCGCGAAACGGGTTGTCGACGTGTGGGGGGCCTTGCCCGACGGGGATCTGAATCGCGACCGGCTCGGAGGGGAGCCGTTTGCCGATCTCTTCAAACACCCGATCGAAGTCGGCTCCTTCGCGATCCATCTTGTTGATGAAGGCGATTCGCGGGACGCCGTAGTGGTTGGCTTGCCGCCAAACCGTCTCGCTCTGCGCTTCGACACCCTCCCGCGCGCTAAAGACGACGACGGCGCCGTCGAGAACTCGCAGGCACCGTTCGACTTCCGCCGTAAAGTCAACGTGCCCGGGAGTGTCGAGCAGGTTGATGTGATATTCATTCCAGTCAAACGTCACGCAAGCGGAGTAGATCGTGATCCCGCGGTTCATTTCTTCCGGATCGACGTCAGTCTGGGTCGTACCTTTATCGACCGTGCCCGCGATGTGTCGCGCGCCGCTGCAGTAGAGCATGTGCTCAGTCAGCGTTGTTTTGCCCGCGTCGATATGGGCGATGACGCCAATATTGCGAAGGCTCTCGATGGTGCGTTTCGTCGTCATGACGGAACCGATGGCGTGTGAGTTAGTCTGTCTTGTTGAATCGGGTCGTAATCGGTCATCGCCAGGTGGGTTGGGTCTGGGACGAAAACCACAGCGCGCAAAATACGCCGCGATGGAGACCCAGCGCGGCGTAGGATGTTCAGCGGAGATTTACCAAGCGAAGTGCGCGAACGCTTTATTGGCGTCGGCCATGCGATGCACGTTTTCACGGCGAGTCATGGCGGCGCCTTCGCGATTGTAGGCGGCCAGCAATTCGTCGGCCAATTTCTGATGTGTCGGACGGCCCTTCTTTTCACGCACGGCCAGCAGCAGCCAACGGATGGCGAGCGACTGTTGCCGGGCCTTGTTCACTTGCATGGGAACCTGGTAGGCGGCGCCGCCGACTCGTTTCGACCGAACTTCGATGTGAGGTTTGACGTTTTCCACCGCTTGGTGAAAGACTTCGATCGGCTCTTGGTCGGGGACCTTTGAGCGCAGCACTTCCAGGGCGTCGTAAAACACCGCGGAGGCGACGGATTTCTTACCGTCCCACATCAGGCAGTTGATGAATTTCGACGCCAACAGCGAATCGTATTTAGCGTCTGCTTTGAGCGTCGTTCGACTGGCGGTAATCGCACCCATGAGTAGTCTGTTTGCTTGTCTTGGAAGGAGTGGGTTGGATCAAACTCGAATCAGTTGGACTTCGATATTCAACGCTAAACTGGCATCGCCTACGACTTCTTCGCGCCGTAACGACTGCGCGCTTGTTTGCGGCCATCGACGCCCAGCGCGTCGCGCGAACCGCGCACGACCTGGTAGCGAACGCCCGGCAAATCGCGAACTCGCCCGCCCCGAACCAGCACGATGGAGTGTTCCTGCAAGTTGTGGCCTTCGCCCGGGATGTAGACGGTGACTTCCTTGCCGTTGGTCAAACGCACACGAGTGATCTTCCGCAAAGCCGAATTCGGCTTCTTGGGAGTCATCGTCCGCACCTGCAGACAGACGCCTTGCCGCTGGGGGCAGCTATCCAAAACAGGGCTCTTGGAGAACTTGCGTTTCTGTTTGCGGCTCCTGCGAACCAGCTGATTAATCGTGGGCATCTCTCGCCTTTACCAACCCAGGGTGGGGGGATCTCATTGGGGAAGCTACCCAAAATAGTGGATAGCGACCCTCTGTCAAGGGCAGCACTATTCCTCAGTTGCAGCGTCGCCTCCGCCGAGCAGGCTGTCCAAACTAGTGCTCTCTCCAGGAGCGGGCGGCGGGGTCGAAGGTTCACCGGCTCCATTTCCGCCGTCGCTCAACAATGGGTAGTCGGGCGTCGCGGCGGATTGGGCCGCCTTCCCAACCATCTCTTCCAGGGCGTGCGGCTGGTATCGCACCTCGGCCTCTTGGAATGTGCGGAATCCCGTGCCGGCGGGGATCAGGTGTCCCAGGATCACGTTTTCCTTGAGGCCGACAAGTTGGTCCGTTTTGCCCGCCAGGGCGGCTTCGGTCAGGACCTTGGTCGTCTCTTGGAACGACGCGGCCGAGATGAAACTGCTGCTCTGCACGGCCGCTTTGGTGATGCCGAGCAACTGAGTGCTGGCGGTGGCCGGCTTGGGCTTGGACGCTTTGGCCGGATCGCCGCCCATCACCTCGACGCGAGCGTTCTCTTCTTGGAACGCCTCCTTGGGCAGGATCGTGCCGATCGGGAAAGACGCATTGCCCTGATCGGAGATCTTCACACAGGTCGCCAGTTGTTGGTTGACTTGTCGGAATTCGAACCGATCCATTTCCAGGCCCGGCAGAAGATTGGTGTCGCCCGCGTTTTCGATTCTCACTTTGCGAAGCATGCGGGCGATGATGATCTCGACGTGCTTGTCGTTGATATCGACGCGCTGGCTGCGGTAGACCTGTTGGATTTCGTGGAGCAGATACTGTTGAACGGCCTCTTCGCCCGACACGCGGAGAATATCGTGCGGCACCAGCGGGCCATCGACCAGCGCTTGACCGGCCCGGACGTAGTCTCCCGAGTGAACTTGGAACCGCTTGAGCGGGGGCACGAGGTGTTCGCGTTCGATGCCCGTTTCACTGCGGACGATGATCGTTCGCTTGCCGCGGCGTTTTTCGCCGAGGATTTCGACCATGCCGTCGATTTCGGCGATCACGGCCGGATCCTTCGGCTTGCGAGCCTCAAAAATCTCCGTGACCCGCGGCAGACCGCCCGTGATGTCGGTCACGCCCGACGCTTCGCGGGGCGTCTTGGCGATTACGTCACCGGCCGCGACGTCCTGACCCTCGACCACTTCGATAAAGGCCCGCTCGGGCAGATAGTACACATCGAGCGGCTTGCCGTCGCCGTCCTCAACGACGACTTGCGGGTGAAGATCGCCCTTGTGATCGGTGATCATCAGGCGAGCGTTTCCGCTGCTGTCGGTCTCGGTGCGGACTGTTTCGCCTTCGACGACATCTTCGTAACGAACCTTACCCGAGACTTCGGCCAGTACGGGAACACTGTGCGGATCCCATTGGCAGAGTACGGCTCCGGCTTTAACCTCCGCGTCCTCTTCGACCATCAACTCGGCTCCGGCCGGCACATCGTACTTCTCCAGTTCGCGACCCTTGCTGTCGAGCAGCGCGATTTCGCCGTTTCGAGTCAGCACGATGCTCTTGCCTTCGGCCGTCTTGACGAACCGCATGCGGGTCAACTTAACGAAACCCTCCCGCTTACATTTCGTCTCACTCTCTTCGATGCTCGTGTTGACCGTGCCGCCGATGTGGAACGTACGCATGGTGAGCTGAGTGCCAGGTTCGCCGATGCTCTGGGCGGCGATGATGCCGACAGCCATGCCCTCTTCGACAACGGCGCCGGTGGAGAGATCGATACCGTAACACCCGCGGCAGATCCCCAGCGTCGCATCGCATGTCATTGGGCTGCGAACCTGGATCTTCTCCAAACCGAGTTCTTCGATTCGCCGCGCGACTTCAGGCGTGATCGATTCGTTCTCGCGGACAATTACTTCATCGGTGATCGGGTTGACGATGTTCTGCCGGCTGACACGACCGTTGATCGCGTCCGCCAACCGCACCTCGACCGTCTCACCTCGGTAGATCACACCCTTGGTGATGCCTTGCGTGGTCCCGCAATCATTCATGGTGATCACGACGTTTTGCGCGACGTCGGCCAATTTTCGAGTCAAGTAACCCGAGTCGGCCGTCTTCAAGGCCGTGTCGGCCAAACCCTTGCGGGCGCCGTGAGTCGAGCTGAAGTACTCGAGCACCGAGAGACCTTCGCGGAAGTTCGCCTTAATCGGCGTCTCGATGATCTCGCCCGTCGGCTTGGCCATCAGGCCTCGCATCCCGGCCAGCTGGCGAATCTGCTCCACACCACCACGGGCTCCCGAGTGAGCCATCAAGTAGACCGGGTTGATGTAGCCGTGACCGCCGCGGTCGTCGTTCTTCATCGCCTCCATCATTTCGGACGTGATTTGCTCGCGAGCGTGAGTCCACGTGTCGAGCACCTGGTTGTACCGTTCGTTCTCGGTGATCACGCCGCGGTCGTAGAGCTTCTTGAACCGGATAACCTTTTTCTCGGCTTCGCCGATGATCTTGGACTTGGACGTCGGCGTGACCAGATCGTCCGTGCCGAACGAAAGTCCACTGCGGGTGCTCTCGCGGAACCCCAGTTGGTTCATGTCGTCGAGCAGGTTGATCGTCGCCTTGCGGCCCAGTCGCTGGTAGCAGTCGGAGATGACCGTCGCCAAGTCGCCCGACCGCAGCGGCTCGTTGTAGAAGTCCATGCCATCGGGCAACATCATGTTGAACATGATGCGGCCGTAGCTGGTCTTAATCCGTTCACCGACCTGTACCGCTCCGTCTTCGGTTTTGACTCCGCGCGTGGCGGGTAGACGGACTTCGATTTCGGCGTGCAAGTCGATGACGCCTTGCGAATGAGCCAGGTCGGCCTCTTGCAGCGTTGAGAACACCATGCCGGTGCCCAGCGCGTTCGGCAAGATCAGCGTGATGAAGAAACAACCCATCACCGTATCCTGCGAGGGGCTCATGATCGGTCGACCGTTGGACGGCGCGAAGATGTTGTTGGTCGACATCATCAGAGTGTGAGCTTCCACCTGAGCCTCAATCGAAAGCGGCAGGTGAACGGCCATCTGATCGCCGTCGAAGTCGGCGTTAAAGCCCTTGCAGACCAACGGGTGCAAATGGATCGCGTTGCCTTCCACCAGAATCGGCTCAAACGCCTGAATGCCCATGCGGTGCAGCGTCGGAGCGCGGTTCAACAACACGGGGTGGTTGCGAATCACTTGCTCGAGAATGTCCCAAACCTCCTCGTCCTTGCGCTCCAGCATCTTCTTGGCGCTCTTGATCGTGTCCGCGTGTCCCAGTTCCTTGAGCTTGCGGATGATGAACGGTTGGTAGAGCTCCAGGGCGATCTTTTTCGGCAGTCCGCATTGGTGAAGCTTCAGATTGGGACCGACGACGATGACGGAACGGGCCGAGTAATCGACGCGTTTGCCCAGCAGGTTCTCCCGGAACCGGCCCTGCTTGCCCTTGATCATATCGGTCAGCGATTTGAGCGGTCGGTTGCTGCTGCCCAACACGGGGCGCTTGCAGCGGTTGTTGTCGAACAGGGCGTCGACCGACTGCTGCAACATCCGCTTCTCGTTGCGAATGATCACTTCCGGCGCATTCAGGTCGACCAGCTTTCGCAGCCGGTTGTTGCGGTTAATGATCCGGCGGTAGAGATCGTTGAGATCGCTCGTGGCGAAGTTGCCGGAGTCGAGCAGCACGAGCGGGCGGAGGTCGGGCGGGATGACGGGGATCACATCCAGCACCATCCACTCGGGTTTGTTGTCGCTGTCCCGAATCGACTCAACAATCTTGAGTCGGTTGGTGAGGTCTTTTTTCTTCTGTTTCGAGCCGGTTTCGGCCAGATCGGTGCGGAGCACTTCGGAGAGTTTGACGAGGTCGAGGGAGTTGAGCAGTTTGCGAACCGCTTCGGCTCCCATGTCCGCTTCAAAAGCGCCCTCGCCGTACTGCTCACGAGCCGCCCGGTATTCCTCTTCGGTCAGCAGCTGTTGCGGCTCCAATTCGGTTGCGCCGGGATCGACGACGACGTAGTCTTGGAAGTAGATCACTTTCTCGAGACTGGTCGTTTTCATGTCCAGCAGGTTTCCGAGCCGGCTGGGCATGGCTTTGAAGAACCAGATATGAACGACGGGGGCGGCCAGCTCGATGTGGCCCATCCGCTTGCGGCGGACGCGGGAGTGGGTGACTTTGACGCCGCAGCGATCGCAGATCATCCCCTTGTATTTCATGCCCCGGTATTTGCCGCAGGCGCATTCCCAGTCCTTCTCCGGACCGAAGATCCGCTCGCAGAAGAGACCGTCTTTTTCCGGCCGATACGTTCGGTAGTTGATCGTCTCGGGCTTCTTCACCTCCCCGAATGACCAACTGCGAATGTCGTGCGGCCTGGCCAGGCTGATCTTGACCGAAGCGTAGTCGTTAATCCGATCGTAACCGGTGTCGCCAACCGTCATGCCTGAGCTCCTTATCGAATCACCGAAGTGTGTTCTGCAATCGTGACAACGAAATTAGGTGCGGCGCTTCTCAAGTTGCATATTCAACGCCAAGCCGCGAATCTCGTTGGTGAGCACGTCGAAGCTGGCGGGCGTGCCGGCTTCGAGCGAGTTCTCGCCCTTAACCATCGACTCGTAAATCTTCGTCCGCCCTTCGACGTCGTCACTCTTAACCGTCAGCAGTTCTTGGAGGATGTAAGCGGCTCCGTACGCCTCCAGCGCCCAGACTTCCATTTCTCCAAAACGTTGACCGCCAAAGCGGGCCTTGCCGCCGAGCGGTTGCTGCGTGATCAACGAGTAAGGGCCCGTGCTGCGAGCGTGGACCTTGTCATCGACCAAGTGATGCAGCTTCAGCATGTAGATGTAGCCGACGGTCGTCTCTTGATCCAAAGGTTCGCCGGTCCGCCCATCGATCAGGCGTGTTTTGCCGTTGCGGGGCAGGCCGGCCTGTTCGAGCAGATCGTTGATCGTCTCCTCGTCGGCTCCTTCGAACACGGGAGTCACCGCCTGGAAGCCCATATGAGCTCCCGCCCAACCCAAGTGCGTTTCGAGGATCTGGCCCACGTTCATCCGGCTCGGCACGCCGAGCGGATTGAGCATGATCTGGATCGGCGTGCCGTCGGGCAGGTAGGGCATGTCGGCGATCGGCAGGATCTTCGCGATGACGCCCTTGTTGCCGTGGCGGCCGGCCATCTTGTCGCCAACCGAAATGACTCGCTTGGTCGAGATGTAGACCTTCACCATTTGCAACACGCCGCTCCGCAACTCGTCGCCCCGCTTCATGCTGTTGAGTTTGCGGTCGCGAATGTCGATCGCCGTTTCAATGCTGGGCCACGAGTTCTTGTAGATCTGCTGCAGCTCGGCAATCCGGTCCTCGGACCGCAGCGGGGCGAGCACCGCGTCGAGTCGGAACTGAGTCGCCTGCTCGGCGATGTAGCGCGAATCCTGATCGCGAGTCAGCGGCGTGCCGTCTTCGTCCGCGAGCGGTTTGTTGAGCACGCCCTCCATCTGATCGATCATGTCCGCGAAGGCGTCGGCGATGGCCGAGTTGCCTTCGTTTTCGACCTCTTTGAGCTCTTTCTCAAACGCCTTGCGCTCGTCTTCCGACAAGCTCAATCGACGCGAGAACTTCTGGGTGTCGATCACGATTCCCTCGATACCCGAGGGGACTTCGAGCGAGTCGTTCTTTACGTCCTCACCCGCGCGGCCGAAGATCGCGTGCAGCAATTTCTCTTCCGGAGTCAACTCGGTCTTGCTCTTCGGCGAGACCTTGCCGACCAGGATGTCGCCGGGGCGGACGTAGGTGCCGACCCGCACGATGCCGCTGTCGTCGAGATTCCGCAGCGCCTTCTCGCTGACGTTGGGAATATCTCGAGTGAACTCCTCACGACCCAGCTTCGTCTCCCGAATCTCGACATCGAACTCTTCGATGTGAATCGACGTGTAGGTGTCGTTGCGAACGAGCTCTTCGCTGATGATGATCGCGTCTTCGTAGTTGAAGCCGTCGAACGACATGAACCCGACCAGCACGTTGCGGCCCAGCGCCAGCTCGCCCTTGAACGTAGCCGCTCCGTCCGCCAGAACTTGCCCCCGCTCCACCTTGTCGCCGACATTGACGACGGGCCGTTGGTTGAGGCAGGTTCGTTCGTTGAGCCCCGTGTACTTTTTCAGGTCGTAGACGTCCGCGCCGACTTCGATGCGGTCGGCGTCGCAGTAGGTGACCTTGCCGGCTCGCTTGGCGACGACCACCATGCTGGAGTTGCGGGCCACTTCTTTTTCCAAACCGGTGGCGACAATCGGCGGCTCAGTTATCAACAGCGGCACGGCTTGCCGCTGCATGTTCGAGCCCATCAGGGCGCGGTTCGCATCGTCGTGCTCGAGAAACGGGATCAACCCGGCCGAGACGCCGACCATTTGGCAAGGAGCCACGTCGATGTACTCGATTTGATCGGGAGCCACGATTTCGAAGTCGGAACGGTGCCGGGCGATCAAGCTCGGCCCGGCTTGGATCTTGCCGTTGACGATTTCCGTATCGGCCGGAGCCACGTAGGCGTCCGTCTCCTCGTCGGCTCGCAACCAATCGACGTCCTCGGTCGTCTTGCCGTTCTTGACGGCCCGGTAGGGAGTCACCAGGAAGCCGTAGTCGTCGACGGCCGCGTAGATCGCCAAGCTGGAAATCAAACCGATGTTGGTTCCTTCCGGCGTCTCGATCGGACAGATGCGGCCGTAGTGAGAAATGTGGACGTCGCGGACTTCAAAACCGGCTCGCTTGCGGTTCAGGCCGCCCGGACCCAACGCCGACAGACGGCGCTCGTGCGTCAGTTGCGAGAGCGGATTGGTTTGGTCGACGACTTGCGAAAGTTCACCGCGGCCAAAGAAGTACTCGATCGCCGCCGAGATGCTCTTCGGGTTGATCAGAGCCCGCGGCTCCATGTCCTCCGCGTCTTTCAGGCCCATCCGCTCTTGGACGGTGCGACGGAGCTTGAGAAAACCCTTCCGCAGCTCGTCGCAGGCCAACTCGTCAATCGTCCGCAGGCGGCGGTTGCCGAGATGATCGATGTCGTCGATCTCGGCGTCGCTGTCGGTCGTCAGATCGACCAGGTACTTGATCGACGCGATCAGGTCGTCCGGCCGCAGCGTCATCTCTTTCTCGGAGACGTTCAGCTCCAGCTTGCGGTTGATGCGGAAGCGTCCCACTCGACCCAACCGGTAGCGGTTGACGTCGTAGAATTTCTCTTCGAACAGGGTGCGGGCTTTTTCCAATTGCGGCGGATTGCCCGGTCGCAACCGCTGATAGATTCGCAGCAGGGCCTCTTCATGGCTCGACGTCAGGTCGTCGGCCAGGCTGTTGAACATCAGTTGCGAGGGGGGAGCCTCCATGACCTCGACCTTCTTCACACCCGAAGTGCAAACCAACTCGGCCGAGTTCTTGGTGATCTTGTGACCGGCCTCCACGATGATCTCACCCGCCCGATCGCTGCTGGACGGATAGACGATATCGTCGACGGCGACTTTGCCTTCCAGCTTCGAAACGCTGCGGCCGTCGACCACTTTCTCGACCGACGAATCGAAGAAGGCTTTCAGCAGATCGGCGTCGCTGCTGTACTTGGGGCTCATCGCCCGCAGCAGGGTCATCGCCGAGAACTTGTTGCTCTGATCGATGCGGACGGTCAGCAAGTCTTTCTTGGTGACGTTCACTTCGATCCAACTGCCGCGTTCGGGGATCACTCGGCAACTGGGAAGTTTGCGGTCGGACGTGCCGTCTTGTTCGAGGACGAAATCGACGCCCGGGCTGCGGTGCAGCTGGCTGACGACGACCCGTTCGGCCCCGTTAATAATGAACTCGCCGCCGCCGAGCATAATCGGCAGATCGCCGAGGTAGACCTCCTGCTCAATCGGCTCGTCCTTGTTCAGCCGCAACCAAACACGAAAGGGGCGGCCGTAGGTGAGCCGCAATTGTCGGCACTCCTCGGGGGTGTACCGAGGCTTGCCCAACTCGTAACGCAGATAATCGAGTGAGACGGTCTTGTCGTAGCTTTCGATCGGAAAGATCTCGCGGAGCACGCTTTCGAGCCCGGCGTCCTTCCGTTTATCCGAGCCGGTTTCCTCTTGCAGAAACGCGGCGTAACTGGCCGTCTGGATCTGCGTCAAGTCGAGATTGATGTCGGTCTCATGACCTCTGCCAAAAGTGCGGACGGAAGTGGGATTGAGGCGGCGTAGCGCGGGGGTGGCCATAGACGCTCTTACTCCTTCGCTGCAGGACAGAATCGCGGTGCGAATGCGAACGCGAACGCGCCGAGGCAGGCGCGCACCTTTCCCTGGGGCGACACAAGCACATCCGTGCTCTTCCAGGGAAGACGATCGATCAAGCGGTATCCCCGAACCGCTGCTCGACAGGGCCTCGAGCAGCGGTCGTGAAAGGGTCGTTAACTACGAACTACTGCAGTTCCACCGAAGCGCCGGCTTCTTCAAGCTGCGCTTTGAGCTTGTTGGCTTCTTCCTCGTCGACGCCTTCTTTGATCTTCGCGGGGCTCGCTTCGACCGTCTTCTTGGCTTCGATCAATGAGAGACCCGTGATCGAGCGGACTTCCTTGATGACCTTGACTTTGTTGTCGCCAAAGCCGGTCATCACCACGTCGAACTCGGTTTGAACAGCCTCTTCCGCTGCACCGCCACCATCGGTCGGGGCCATTATCACAGCGCCGCCGGAGGCGGGCTCGATGTTGTAGGCGTCCTTGAGGTAGTCGCTCAGCTCTTTGGCTTGCTTGAGGGTGAGGTCGGCGATCTGGTCGCCGAGGGTTTTGAGTTCGGCGTCGACTTCAACGGTAGCGGCTTCGTCAGACATGGCGTGTATGTCCTTTCTCTAGTTGACGCTCAGCGGCAGCGAGCACTTTGGCGTCGTGGTTTAAACTGGATCCTGATAAACGAGTTATTTGGCGATTGCGAGTCGTCCCTTACTCATCGCCTCCGCCGACTTCGCCGTCGGCGATTTTGTCTAGCTGGCTGACCAGCAGTCCGCCGGGCGCTTCCAATTGGGAGGCCAGTTGGGCTCCGGGCGAGCAGATCTGGCCAGACAGAATCGATAGTTGCTCATCGCGGTTGGGCCATTTGCTGATCTCATGAACCCGTTCGGCCGACAAGTGTTCGCCCGCCATCACGCCGCCGCGAGCGGCGAACGCTTTGAACTCGGGGGCCTTGTCCAGCTGAACGACTTCCTTGGCCAGCGAGATGATGTCCTCGCAGCCCCAGATCAGCGCCAAAGCGCCTTCCATTTCTACGAAGGCGTTTTCCAGGCTGGTTCCTTCGGCCGCGCGTCGGGCGAGGCTGTTCTTGATCACCAGCAGGTTGATGTTCTTTTCCCGCAGCTGCCGCCGCAGGGCGACCGTCGAGTTGGCGTCCATGCCGATCACATTGACAAGCAGGGCGTCCTCAACGCCTTCAAGGCGAGAAGACAATTCCTGCGTGATCAGGTTCTTGACGAATTTACTCATGGCAATACTTCCGCGAATCGAGTTCGGGATCGACCCGTTAAGTTTGTTAGGTGGAGATCGAGACGCCGGGGGTCATGGTCGCGCAGATCGAAACGCCTCGCAGGTAGGCGCCTTTCAGCGAGTTGGGTTTCATTCCGATGATGTGGTCGACAAACGACTGGATGTTCTCGACCAGTTTGTCGTTCTCAAAACTCATCTTGCCGACCATGGCGTGAACGTTGCCGCCGGAGTCGTTGCGGAATTCGACCTTACCCGCTTTGTACTCCTTGACGACGTTGGCGACGTCGGGCGTCACCGTACCGGCTCGCGGCGAGGGCATCAGGCCGCGGGGGCCGAGGATGCGGCCGAGCGGTCCGACCAGACCCATCATATCGGGCGAGGCGATGCAGGCGTCGAAGTCGGTCCAGCCGTCTTTGATTTTCTTCGCCAGTTCCTCCTGTCCGACTTCGTCGGCTCCGGCCGCCAGGGCTTCGTCGGCCTTGTCGCCTTTGGCGAAGACGACGACCCGTTGCGAGCGGCCGATGCCGTGCGGCAGGACGACCGAACCGCGGACGATTTGATCGGCTTGCTTGGGATCGATTCCCAGCCGCATGTGGACTTCGACCGTCTGATCAAACTTGCCGCCGTCGAATGACTTCAAAACGGCGACGCCGGCCGGCAACTCAAGCGCCTCTTCGGGCACCTTCTTCGCGTCGGCCGTGTAGCTCTTTGAACGTTTTGTCATTGGTTTGATTCCTTAGTCTTCGACCTCAATGCCCATGCTCCGCGCCGTGCCGCCGATCAACCGCCGCGCATGTTCCAGGTCGCGAGCGTTCAGGTCGGCCATCTTCTTGTTGCAGATGTCGTCGACTTGGGCGATGGTGACTTTGCCTACTTTTTCCTTGTTGGGAACCCCCGATCCTTTGGCGACGCCGGCGGCCTGCTTGAGCAGCGCGGCGGCCGGAGGGCTCTTCGTCACAAAATCGAATGTGCGGTCGTTGTAGACGCTGACGATGACCGGGATCGGAGTGCCGTTGTACTCCTTGGTGCGGTCATTGAATTGCTGCACGAACTGACCGAGGTTGATCCCGAACTTACCGAGCGAGGTGCCGACCGGCGGGGCCGGAGTCGCTTGGCCGCCGGGGACCTGAAATTTGGCTTGACCGACAAGTTGCTTGGCCATGGTTTACTGCTTTGGATGGACGTGGGGGAAGTTTCTCGCGGACGGCGGCGACGATCAGACAGCTTCGATCTGCCAGTGCTCAAACTCCACCGGCGTGGAGCGGCCGAAGATGTTGATGATCACGGTCACGCGACCGTTGGCGGCGTCGATCGACTCGACTTCGCCCTCAAAATTCATGAAGTTGCCGTCCTTGACACGAACTCGGTCCTCGCGCTCGAAAGGTATATCGATCCGCATCGAGGGCGCTTCCGGATCGTCCGGATCGGGTTTGCGAATGATCCGGTCGACCTCTTTCTGATCCATCGGCGTCGGCTTGCCGGCCGAACCGGTGAAGTCGCCGATCCCCGGCGTCTCGCGGACGAGGAACCAGGAATCGTCGTTGATCGACATGTTCACCATGATGTAGCCGGGGTAGAGCTTCCGCTTGACGGTCCGCTTCTTTCCCGCCTTGGTGAACTCGACCACGTCCTCCGTGGGCACGATGATCTCGGTGAAGTGCTCCTCCAAACCGTGCATCTTGACGCGGCGTTGCAAGGCGTCGCGAATCGAGTCTTCGCGGTTAACCTGCACTTTGAGGATGTACCATTGATGGTCCGTCGGTTCCTCCTCCTCTTCCTCTTCGAGGTCGAGTTCCAGCGGTTCGGCGTGACCGACGAACTCATCGTCGTCATCAACATCAACATCCGCGTCCGCGGCCGGTTCGCTCGTCTCAACCGACTCGACCGCCGGCTCTTCCGCAGCCGCCTCATCGACGACCGGTTCATCGGCGACCGGCTCTTCCGCAGCTGCCTCTTCGGCGACAGCGTCATCGGCGACAGCGTCATCGGCGACGGGGCCGCTATCGGCGACAGCGTCCTGCGAAGCCGCCTGGGTTTCACCGGCGGTCGACGCCGCATCCTCTGTGGGCGCGGGGGCGTCCTCAGAAGTTGTGGGTTCGAGTTTTTCCGGATCAACGCTCACCGTATCACCCCCATGAATCCGCCGTCGGCTACTTTAAAACGCCGATCAGGCCGAACAGGTAACGCCAGATAATATCAAACGAGTAGAGCACGCCTGCGAGCGCGAATATGACGACGATCACGACGATCGAGTAGCGGTAGAGTTCCAACTTCGACGGCCAGGAGACTTTGGCCATCTCGGCTTCGACAGCGATCAAGAAGTCGGCGAAGGACGGCACGTTAACAGCCCGGTAGGCGAGCCAAACTCCGATGACCATAAACAGGAAAGGGCCAACTGCGCGAGCCAACATGGCTCGCCACCGTTGCGTGGCGGCGATCTCAGCCCGCGCTTCCTGGAATTGCGCGTACTTGGCCGAGTAGTCTTTCATGGCTTCCAGGCCCGCGTCGAACTGGACCGTCCAACCCGCCTCGGTCCGCGCGGCTTCGAGGGCGGTCAGCGTGGTGGTCACCGGCTGAATATCGATCTTGCCGAGGTCGACTTGGCGCCGCAGGGCGTCCCATTCCAAGCGATCGCGCCAGGCCCCCGCCTCATCCTTCAGCGAATTGATGTGGGTGTTCAGCTCGGCGAAGGCGAGCGTCAGGGTATTGGCGTCCGCTTTGAGATCGGTGTCCAACTGGGCGAATTTCGTGCGCTCGGCGGCGGTCGGACCGCCCACGCTCATCGCAGCGAGAAAGACATTGATACGAAAGGAGGCGAGCACGATGGCGCCGGCGATGGCGACAAACGTGATCTGCCGCGCGATCCTTCCCTGGGTCCGCTTGTACAAGCCGACTTGGAACATCTCGCGGTAGATCGAACTTTTGGCGAAGGTTTGATTCGGCATGAGAGAATCACCTGGCAGCGACTTCGCGAGGAAGTCCGACTGCCCGTATCGTTAGCCGCCAAACGGCGACGTGTGGGCGACGACAAGTAAAATGGCAGGGGCGGCGGGAATCGAACTCGCAACCGCTGGTTTTGGAGACCAGTGCTCTGCCAATTGAGCTACACCCCTGCAGTAATTCCCAGGCTTATTCAATGACCTTGGTGACCACACCCGAACCGACCGTGCGGCCGCCTTCGCGGATGGCGAAGCGGACGCCATCGTCGATGGCGATCGGCTTGTGCAGTTCGACCGACACGCGAACGTTGTCGCCCGGCATGCACATTTCGGCTTCAACCAAATTGGCCGTACCGGTCACGTCCGTGGTGCGGAAGTAGAACTGCGGTCGATAGCCGCTGAAGAACGGCGTGTGACGGCCGCCTTCATCTTTCGACAAGCAATAGACTTCAGCCTCGAATTTGGTGTGCGGTGTGATCGAGCCGGGACGGGCCAACACTTGGCCCCGCTCGATCTCATCGCGCTTGACGCCGCGGAGCAAGCAACCGACGTTGTCGCCGGCGCGGCCTTCGTCGAGCAGTTTGCGGAACATCTCGACGCCCGTGCAGGTCGTCTTCCGCGACTCGGTGACCAGGCCGACGATTTCGACTTCTTCACCGACCTTGATCACGCCGCGCTCGATACGACCGGTGGCGACCGTGCCGCGACCCTCGATCGAGAAAACGTCTTCGATCGCCATCAGGAACGGCTTGTCGTCTTCCCGCGGCGGTTGCGGAATGTGCTCGTCAACCGCGTCCATCAACGCCGTGATGCACTCCTGCGCCTGAGGATCCTCGGGAGCCTGGTAGGCCGGCAGAGCCGAACCGCGAATCACGGGAATGTCGTCGCCCGGGAAGTTGTACTTGGTCAGCAGCTCGCGAATCTCGATTTCCACGAGATCGAGCAACTCCTCGTCGTCCACCAAGTCGATCTTGTTCATGAACACGACGATCGCCGGCACGTCGACTTGGCGAGCCAACAGGACGTGCTCCTTGGTCTGGGGCATCGGGCCGTCCGCGGCCGACACCACCAGAATGGCGCCGTCCATCTGAGCGGCGCCGGTGATCATGTTCTTGATGAAGTCGGCGTGCCCGGGGCAATCGATGTGCGCGTAGTGACGCTTGTCCGTCGAGTATTCGACGTGCGCCACGGCGATCGTCACCGTCTTCGTCTCGTCGCGCACGGTGCCGCCCTTGGCGATATCGGCGTACGACTTGAACTCGGCCAATCCCTTGGCGGCCTGCACGGCCAGGATTGCGCCTGTCAAGGTGGTTTTGCCGTGATCGATGTGACCGATCGTGCCGACGTTACAGTGGTCCTTGGACCTATCAAATGTCTCCTTAGCCATTGCTTGCTACACCCGTGCAAAAACAATTTAAACGTGACGTTCCAAATACAAAAAAGCTGCTGATGGGATTCGGACCCATGACCTCGTCCTTACCAAGGACGCGCTCTACCAACTGAGCTACAGCAGCATGAAAACAACATGGATTCTGTGGCTCCTGTGGAAGGCTCCTGTCGAGGTCTCTGTCGAGGTCGGTCCCGACGCCGCCAAGAGCGGGCGAAGGGTATCGAACCCTCGTCTTCAGCTTGGAAGGCTGTGGCTCTACCATTGAGCTACGCCCGCAGTTCGGTGTTGATGTCGGCGGTCTTCAGTCGCCTCGTCAACCCGCGTTGAGTTGATTTCGGCGTCGTCGTTGGGTCCCGCCTTGCAGCGCTTATCACATTGCTTGTGACGTTCACCCAATCGCATCCACCCAATCGCATCGCATCCATTGCCCATCGTCTGAACTCCAGTTGAGTTCTCGCTTTGCTCCGTTCCCGGCCGCTCGTCGCGACCGTTCGCCCCCGCTGCAATTCGCTGACGGATGAGTGGGGGGTGCAGGATTCGAACCTGCGAAGGCGCTGCCATCAGATTTACAGTCTGACCCCTTTGACCGCTCGGGAAACCCCCCTTCCTCTACGAACAGCCCTGACGCCATCCGTCGATCTCAATGCAATGAAAACGCAAGTGTGGGTGGCGAATTCTCCTGTCTATACGAAGCCAGCGGAGGGGTTCGAACCCACGACCTGCTGATTACAAATCAGCTGCTCTGCCAACTGAGCTACGCTGGCCTGATTCTGACTAAAACCAGTTAATATAGTGAACCTGACAAACTCCGCAAGGTGAAATCGGCAAGGTAAATCAGCGACCAAACTCAAGACGCTGTAGTGACATACAACACATGCTCCGCTTCTCGCCGAGCGGCCGGCAGGCAACGTTCAAAAAAGGTCGCCCCAGGGCCAAAAAAAAGGAAGTCCGCCATCGCCTGAAGACGCCGCCGCGCGCTGGCCCATTCTTTCGAACGGTACAAGCTTCGAGCGACTATCTCCCAGGGCTCAGCGCACCTCCAAAAGTTAGATCCCCTCTCTAGGGGCGTTATGTTGTCGTGTTTCGCGAATGAATGGGGGAAACTAGGCTATCAGCCAGCCTTCAACGACACGAGGGGGTGGCGTCAAGTTCGACCTCGGACAACGAGAACGACGGTGGAAGACAGATTACCGAAGACGAGACAAGATTAGCCAACGAGACTCATTCGAGCAGGTCAAATCTTTCGGACTGGGCGGCCACGCGAAGCTTGGTGAGAGCTCGCGCTTCCAGTTGGCGGACACGCTCTTTGGTGACCCCCATTTCCGCTCCAACCTCTTTCAAGGTGAGTGGTTCTTGCCGATGGTCCAGGCCGAAGCGGCTTATGATAATCTTCTGCTCACGGTCGTCAAGATGAGATAGCATGCGGCCGATTTGCCGTTCGCGCGCCTTCTGGGCGCTCTCTTCGGCCACTTGGTCGGACCGCTCATCCTGCCGCGAAGCGAACAACTCATCAAAGCTCGTCCGGTATCGATCACGCTGCTTGAATTCGTCCGGAATCGTCCGAGCGAAGTTCTTCATGATCGCCCAGCTAGCATAGGTGCTGAACTTGTTGCCTCGCGAATAGTCGAATTTCTCAACCGCGCGGATCAGCGACATATTGCCGTCGCTGATGAGACCGAAGAAGTCATCGACGGCGGAGACATGTCGCTTGGCGATCGAGACCACCAGCCTCAAATTGGCCTGGACGATTTGGTTTTTCACATCCACGGCCTGCTGATAAAGCGCCTCGATCTTGTCGAGCGTCGTGGTGCGCAGACGCTTTTTCCCCAGGCGTTGACGGAGTTTGGCCGCTTTGAACTTCAGGAAGTTGAACTTGCGGAACAAGTGGCGTTCCTGCTCGGCCGTCAGCAGGGGGACTTCGTACAGCGAAGCCAGGTAGGGTGGCAGTCCGGCCGGCGCCTTGACTCGGCGAGCCGCCTTTTGGGGCTTGGGCGCGTCCGTCAGGATCACCCGCTCGGCATTCCGCTTTGAGAATTCGTCGCTGGGGATGAAGTCGAGCGGCAGATCATTGATCCGCCGCACGTGCTCTTCGTGAATCACTCGGTAGATGGAGGTCTTGGTGCGGCCGTATTTTCGCCCCAGAGCCTCGATCGAGACGCCGCGGCGGTTCTGCTCGTAGATCCGCCGGCGGACATCGTCGGTCAGCGCGCCGCGCTTGGCGAAGATCGCCGCCCGCGGCTGGCTCTTGTCGAATTCCTTGAGCGTGTACCGAATCGTCTCGACGCTGCGATTCATGTGGCGAGCGATTCGGCGAGTCACTTCCGCCGGCGTGCCGCCAGCTTGAGCCAGTCGGCGGGCCCGCTCGACGATCTCGTCGCGCTCCTGTTCGCTGAGTTGGCTGAAGCGCTCTCCCCGCTCCACCCGATCCTGGTTGCCGTCGACAAAACGATCCACACTGCTCTGCAAGAAACCGACTCGCTTGCGGCCCTCGAGGATGAAACGACGGCTGACGAGCCCTTGGTTTCGCCAGCGGGAAATCGTCTTGGTCGAGACGTGAAACATCCGACTCAAGTCGTCCACCGTGTGAACCGGCTCGCCCGCGTCTTCGGCGCGAATGTCGGCCGCGTCGGACAGATCCTCCACGAACAACCGCAGGTCGTGATGCACATCCGTGCCGGTGACGACCGGAGCCAGATCGGAATCGGCCCGAAAGTCGGTGATGCGGAAGTAGAGGTAGTCGTACGGGTACTCGCGCTTGGGATCGATCTCCGCCAACAGCCGCTCGGCTCGCTGAGCCTGTTCGATCTTGATGTCGCGCGGTGCGAAACGGACTTGCTGATCTCGTAACTGCTTGATAGCCGAATTGTGATAGTCGGCGTGCATCGTGGTGCCTCTCTTCTCTTGCGAGATTCAGTCTAGCCGATGTTCCCTGCGACTCCCGCCGCTCGACTAAACCGAAGGGGAGTGGCGGTCGTTCCGGGGCCGCCAGCTCGCCGCAGTTTTCACCGCGGTTCCACCGAGACTACGCGAGTTTCGGTGGGGTGGTTCTCTGCTGTCAATCTCTGCCGATTAGGTGTTGTTACTCTGTCCAGATTAGGGAAGGAATTCCGCTTTCTGTCACACTGGGAGGTTTGCAATGAGTGGATGGTGGTGGATCAGTTGGATCTCTTCAGCCCTCTCTGCTATTCCATCGTTTTACGAAAAGTGGAAGTCATTCTCCTAACCTAAGTTCGCGCCGAATGGGCCCATTTGTTTCAAGAATCTTGTAAGTCGTTGATAGCAAATGTCTTGCAATTAAGTGGACAATTGGTCCTCAGTCTCCATTTACCACTCGTCGGAGCAAAAAGTTTCGCCATTGGGGGGATCGCCCGTTTTCGACTGAATCTGATTCGCCCGGCAGTCGATTTACGCCGAAGGAACCCTTTCTCGCCGGTCGGAGCAAACTCCATGCTTTTCGACGATCTCAGCCCCATCTTGGACTTGGCGCGGACACTTCGTCGCGCTCGAAATCTCGCCTTTTTCACCTTGGCGGCCCTGTTGGCGCAGCCTCAGCTGGTCGCCGAGGACTCGGGACCGGTGAGTTTTTCGCGTCAACCGAAGTCGGCCTACCGCCAGATCAAGCTGATCTTTGAGGCGCGGGGCGAGTTGAAGATGAATGAGGACGGCCGGCGCGTGCGGCGAGTTCCTCTGGAGGCCCGCGGCGATTTGCTGTTCGACGAACGCTTGCTGGAAAACTCTGATCAGCGACAGCGGATGTTGCGCAGTTACGAGGAAGTGGACGTCCGGCTGAAGATCGGCGACGGCCAACTCAAGCCACAGCTTTCCAAGCCGGCGCGACTCGTTCAAGTCCAACAGTCGGCTGATCGAGCTGCCTTGCTGGTGCGGTCTCCCCACGGACCGCTGACCCGTGACGAACTCGATCTGGTGCGGATCCACGGCGATTCGGTGACTTGGGACAACCTCCTGCCCGACGGGCCGATCGCGATCGACCAGACGTGGCTCATCGAACATCCCGTGTTGGCCCAGTTCCTGCTGCTGGATGCGATCACCGAAGGAGAAGTAAAAGGGCGGCTGCAGAGCGTCGAAGCCGATGTCGCGCTGCTGGAGATCTCGGGTTCGATTTCCGGGGCCATCGGCGGTGTCGCGACCGAAGTTGATCTGCGAGCCAAATTGAACTACGACCTGGCGGCCCGACAACTCTCCTGGCTCGCCCTCACGATCAAGGAGAACCGGACGATCGGACACGCCGAACCGGGTCTCGAAGTGACATCGCGGTTGCGAATCGCGGCCAAGCCGCTCGTCGATTCGCCGCGCCTGACCGACAAGGCGCTCGACGGACTGCCCACCGACCCGCTCGATCCGGCCGCGGACGTCTTGCGATTTCAGTCTCCCAAGGGGAAGTATGAGATCTATCACGACCCCCGTTGGCGAATGATGGTCGACCGCAGCAATGTCACGATCTTTCGATTCGTCGACCGTGGAGACCTGATTGCCCAATGCAATGTGAGCTCCCTGGACCGTGCGCCAGCCGGCAAGCAGTTGCCGATTGAGGCGTTTCGCGACGGCGTGAGAGAGACGCTGGGGGAGCGACTGCAGCAGTTTGTCGAGGTGTCCACCTCGCAAGGTGAACGCGGCTATCGGGTACACCGTGTCGTCGCGGCCGGCACGGTTTCAGAACTGCCCATCCATTGGGTCTACTACCACATCACGGCCCCCGACGGTCGGCGAGCTTCTGTGGTGTTCACGCTCGAGGCGCCGTTGGTCGAGCGCTTCGGCGGCGGAGACCGCACTCTGGTCAACGCCTTTCGGTTTGCTGAATCCGAGTGAAGATCGGCCGATCCGTTCGATCTGACTGATCCGACCGATCGGACCGGCCGCATCTGCATCTGGCAATAAAACCAGTGGCCGGACTCGAAAATCGTTGTTGCCACCAGATCCAGGCAACTATACTGAAGGTCCGTCTATCGGCGTTCTGTCTCCTGGGGTTGTCACCCGTCGCCGCATAAGTCCATTCTCGTTCACGAGTTCGGCATGATTCGCACACTCATCGTCGTCTGTTGTTTGGCCATTTTGGTTCTCTGTCTGGTGTTCGCCGCGCCCGCAGTCGCTCAGGATCCGCCGGCGAATGTGGTGACTGTGCCCGCCCGGAGGTCCCTCGCGCCGGGCGTCTTGACGGTGATTCCCACGAATCAGTTGGAGGCGGAAACATTTACCGGTCCGTTGCCGATCGTTGAGTTGGTAACCCTCCCCGGTCTCGACTGGACACCGAAGCAGTCTCCCAAGACGATCACCTTGTTGGAAAAAGCTCGCAAGGTCATATTGCGGCGAGACATATGGAATCTGGAATTCTCGTTTAAGCCGTTGCGGATGGTGCCGGTCGACGTGCCGCAGCCGACGGGCGTCTTTGAGCGGAAGAACATCTGGTACATGGTTTACCGCGTTCGCTACGTGGGAAACGAGCTCACCCCGGCTCCGCAGCAGGATCCGTTCCAGCACACCACATTTCCTGGCACGACCCCTGTCAGTCGCCAGTCACGGCGGTTCTTTCCCAAATTCATCTTGGAGAGTCTCGACTCAGACTTGGGCAAGAAAAAGGCGTACATGGACCGGATCATTCCTGCCGCGTTGGAGCCGATATCGCGTCGCGAGAAAGTGAATCAGCGACTGTACAACACGGTGGAGATCACAAGGATTCCGATCCAGGTCAGCGACGCGGAAAACGACCGCGGCGTGTGGGGCGTGGCGACGTGGGAGGACATCGATCCGCGAATCGA
Organism: Pirellulaceae bacterium; assembly: GCA_030748485.1. Lineage (GTDB taxonomy): Bacteria > Planctomycetota > Planctomycetia > Pirellulales > Pirellulaceae > JASMLW01. The sequence goes on along the minus strand of JASMLW010000446.1, from coordinate 15,739 downwards.
CTTCTTTTCGGTCATGGTCAGCGGTCTCACCAACGCCTATCAGTTCCAAGACCCGCCCGGCGCCTACAAGGCGGGCGATCCGCCGACGACCGGCCGGATTCTGCGATACAAGACGCTGCAGATGAACTTCTGGCGACCGGGCGATTCGGTGTTCGAACACGAACGCGAAATCCGCTACGGCATCCCCATCCGTGAAGACGCCCGCGAGCAAGCCGACATATTGACGCAATATGGGCTCGGATTACGGCTTGATCACCTCTGGATCTACCGATAAAAAGAGTGGCTCGAAAAGCCGCTCCCTGGTGTCTCAGGGCGCAACACACGGAAAGATGGGAAAGTGAGGTCCAGCAATGGCTCATAAGAAAGGCCAGGGCTCCAGCCGCAACGGTCGCGATTCAAACGCCCAACGTCGGGGTGTGAAGAAGTTCGGCGGCCAGGCAGTCCGAGCCGGCAATATTCTGATTCGTCAGGTCGGCAACAAATTCCACCCCGGCAAGAATGTCGGCCAAGGCAACGATTACACTTTGTTCGCCCTCGTCGATGGAACGGTGATGTTCGACCGCAAGGGACGACGCATCAACATCGTCCCCGCCGAAGCCAACTGAGTTCGGCTGCCAACTGAGAACACAGGACGTCGTTCGTGCGGCGTCCTTATCTTTTGCGCGAGTATCGACGACGCCGAGGTTGTCGACATGTTTGTCGATCGAGTGAAGATTGAAGTGTCCGCCGGCAAGGGCGGCGACGGTTGCGTCAGTTTCCGCCGCGAGCGTTTCGTGCCGCGCGGCGGCCCCGATGGGGGCGATGGGGGCGATGGCGGCAGCATCATCATCTTCGCGCGATCCGGTGTGAACAGTCTGCACAACCTGGCGCACCGAAAACTCTGGAAAGCCGACCGCGGACGCCACGGTCAGGGATCCAAACGCAATGGCCGCAGCGGCCAGGACATGATCATCGAGGTGCCGCCAGGCACTCTCATCAAAGACGCCGCCCACGGCTTCCTCGTCAAGGACCTCAAGGCGGACGGCGAGCAGGTCGTCGCCGCCCACGGCGGTAAAGGCGGTAAGGGAAATGTACATTTCAAGTCGGCGACCAACCGCGCGCCGCGCGAAGCGAGCCGGGGCGGGGAGGGTGAACGCCGCGAACTCACTTTGGAGCTCAAAGTGATCGCCGATGTCGGACTCGTCGGCAAACCGAATGCCGGCAAGAGCACCTTGCTGAGCCGCCTCTCGCGAGCCCGACCGGAGATCGCCGACTATCCCTTCACGACCAAAACGCCCAACTTGGGGCGAGTCGACTTGCACATCGACAAGTCGTTCGTCATGGCCGATATTCCGGGACTGATTGAAGGAGCCCACACCGGAGCCGGGCTGGGACACGAGTTCCTGCGGCACATCGAACGGGCCGGCATCCTCGTCCATCTCGTCGAACCTCAGCCGGTCGATCAGACGGACCCCATCGAAAACTACCTCGCCATCCGCAACGAACTCGTCCAATACAACGAACAACTCGGCCGACGGCCGGAAGTCGTCTGCGTGACGAAGTCCGAACTGCCCGACGCCGATCGAGTTCGCGAGCAACTGGCGCAGCGGATCGAGCGCCCCGTGCTGCTCGTTTCCGCCGTGACCGGCAAAGGGTTGAACGACTTGACCCGGTCGGTCGCTCGGTTGCTCGACGAGTACGGCGAGAGTGATTACGGCGAAGGTGAATTCGGCGAGAGTGAACACGGCGACTAACAGATCGACTCGTGCGAGGGATCGGGGCGGAGCGAAAACGTCATGACTCGAATTGTCGCGGTCGACATCGGCAACTCTTATCTGCACGCTCAAGTCTTCGAGACGAGCGACCTGGCGCGGACACCCGCCGACCCGATGGACGCGGACCCGCCGCACCGTCTACACCGGGCTCTTCGCGCCGCGGAATTGGCGTCTTTGCCGACGGATGTTGGCTGGTTTCTGGCGAGCGTCAATCGCGATCGGCAAGAGGAACTCACGGCCTGGCTGACGGCACGCGGCAGTGAGTCGCGGGCGATTTCGCGACGCGACTGTCCGCTGGCCGTCGCCCTGCCCGCGCCGGTGACGGCCGGTGTCGATCGACTCGTTGCGGCTGTCGCGGCGAACCACCTGCGAGATCCTGCGACGCCCGCGATTGTGATTGATTCGGGAACGGCCACAACCGTTGACGTGGTCGACCGGAGCGGCGCGTTTCGCGGGGGTGCGATTCTGGCCGGAGCCAAGATCGCGGCTGAAGCGCTCGCCCAAGAAACCGACGCCCTCCCCTTTCTCGAGGCTCCGGTCTCCGCGCCCGCCGCGATCGGCGACACCACGGTTGGAGCCATGGCCAGCGGAGCCTACTGGGGAGCGCTGGGAGCCGTTCGCGAATTGATCCAGCGACTCGCCGAAGAGTTGGACGAAGGCTCGCCGGAAGTCTTTGTGACCGGCGGCGGCGCAATCTGGGCTGGGCCGCTCTCCGCCAGGCACGTGCCCGATCTGACACTTCAAGGAGTGGCGCTGGTCGCTGCGCATTTGTTGCAACAAGATCTCCAGGCTTGATCGATTGGCCAACCAAACTCCTCCACCGACCCGCGCCTGCTTGCTCACCGCGCCCGCGCGAGCCGCCATCGCCACAGTCGCCGTTTTTGGAGAACGGGCCGAAGAACTTGTCGACTGCGGCTTTCAGTCCGCGTCCGGACTCGACGTTGCGACCAGCCCGCCGTCGCGAATTCTTTTCGGGACTTGGCGGTCCACCGGCGAAGAACTCGTCGTCCGCCGGCCCGCCCTAAAGCGAGTCGAAATCCACTGCCACGGTGGGGCCGCCTCCTCGGCCGCGATTCTTAACGACCTGACCAATTGGGGAGCCGTCTCGGCGGCGCCGCGGGACTGGCGCCGCTCGTCTCACGAAACGATCGCGGCTGAGGCGTTCGGCGCTCTCTCACTCGCCAAGACGCCCCGCGTAACTCGCATTCTGCTCAGGCAACTCCAGGGTGCGCTGACCGACGCCATCGACGAGGTCGTTGCTCACCTGTCAAACGATCGGACACGGGAAGCTGAGTCATGTCTGCGCGAGCTCTGGCGGACGGCGACTTGGGGCCGGCGTCTGGTCTCGCCCTGGCGGATCACACTCTGCGGTCCACCCAACGTCGGCAAGAGCAGTCTGATGAATCGTCTACTCGGCTTCGACCGGGTGATCGTCTTTGATCGACCGGGCACCACGCGCGACGCCGTCGCTGTGAGCACGGCGATCCAAGGCTGGCCCTTCGACCTGGTCGACACGGCCGGCCTCCGACTCACGGATGATGTGGTGGAATCGGCAGGCGTTGAACGAGCCGAACAGCAGATGCGAGAAGCCGACCTGGTGGTCTGGATCGACGCGGTTGACCAACCCGCTCGCCCGCCCCAAATCGATCGTCCCTGTCTGTGGGTCCGCAACAAGTCAGACCTCCACTCCCCCCCATACAGCGAACAAAGCGAGCCCCGGCTAGCGACTTCCGCCTTGCGCGGGGATGGAGTGGAGCGTGTGGCGGACGAGATCGTGCGGCGGTTGGCTCCGCCAATCGAAGAGACGCCGAACGAAGAAGATCCGTCGCCGGTCGTGTTTACGGATCGACAGGCGGGCCACATCGAACGAGCCCTCCAGGCGATTCGCGCGGCTGACGGCGCGGCGCTCGAGGAACTCCGCTTGCTGCGGACCTAATGCGGCCCAAACGAGGCGGATTTTCGCCTGGACGCGAGCAGCCCCGTTCGCTACGGTTCGCGACGCTTTTGCGCGGACTCTTCCCCCGCGCTGGAGTCTGGCCGGAAAAATCTCATTCTCTTTCGTTTCTGATGAGGTCGTGCGCTATGACGATCGGCAGCCGTTTCCTCTGGGTGACCATCAGCACTGCGGGCTTGCTTCTGCTAGCAGCGAATCTGCTGCCAGCGGACGATGAGGCCGAGCGTCCGTCGACAAAAAAATCGTCCCGCAAGCGACCTCGCGTAGTAAAAGTCGACGATTCCGAATCGTCGTCGGGTCCGACTGTGGGTCCGACAAAAAAGGACGCGCCCGCGCCAAAAAAGAAACCTCAGCCGAGCGCCGACAAAGAGCCGGGCAAGGACAGTGGCAGCACGGAAAGCAAGGACAGCACGGACAGCGAGCGCGGAGGCGAGAAAGCCGCCGCCTTGCCGCCGCCGAACGAGAACACGGCCGCGAAACCCGCCGCTTCGGGAACGTCGGCTGATCGCAAGCAACCGGCCACGGTCAGGTCCACTCGCAAACCGGGGCCGCAGATTCGGACGGAGCGAACGGGCGATCCGGCGCCGATTCTGACGGCTGAGGAGTTCGCGAAGCAGCAGTCCGCGAAGCGCGGCGCTGGGACACCGCCGAACTCGCCGCCGCGCTCCGACAGTCCGTTGCCTGCCGCCGCCGATGTTCGGAGAGCCGAGCGGAAGCCGGCGGCGCCGGTCGTCATCGGACCGGGAGAGAATCCGCCTCCCGGCAAGCAGGCTCCGGCTCCCATCGTACAGCCCGGCGACGTGACGAAACTTCCGGGTCTCAAACCGACGCCAAAACGGCCCGTCGCGCGAGGTCCAGAGCGGCCTCGCACAGTACGGCCGCAGCCGCTCGAGACGCAATCGTCGCGCAAGGGCGCGCCCCGAGTCGTCAAGCCGACCATTGTTGAGAAGCCCCAGCGAGGCTCGCCCGACAATGTCCCAAAAGACCAACCGTCAATCGCCAGGGCGGACGCTGAACCGGTTGTCGGGAGCCGCGATCGCTGGATTGACGCGGTCGTCGTCACCGATGTCCACGCGTCGAGTTTTCAAGGCGTGACACCCGGCCTGACCACCGTCGCCATGTTGGCCGATGCGTTGGGTGCGGGAGAGGTTGTGACGGGCCAACAGCGGAAGTACTCGATCGGCCCGTTTCCCAACGTCGTCGTATCGCTGCGCGATGGTCGGGTGGCGCAGATCACAATTGACTTAGCTGAGCCGCTACCGCTCGATCAAGTTGTCGAGGAACTTGCCTTGGCCGATTGTGCCGCGACGCCCTACGCGGCTGGACTAGCATTTCCCGAGCGCGGCATCGTGGTCAGCCAGACGAAGCCGGACAGCGACGACGTGACACGGATCGAACTGGGGCTTGTGCGGGCTGAGCACTTCATTGCGCGAGCCACTCGAAGCTGGCGGGCGGGACAATTTCAAAACGCCATCGGCGACGCGGACTTCGCCGCGAACTTCGATCCCCGGAACGCCGCGGCTCAAACGACACTAGCTCGGTGCTGGTCGGCGATCGGCCGCACGCGACTCGCCTTGGAGGCGATCGAGGCCGCCCGCCAAGTCGACGCCGACCAACCGGACGCGCAGACGCAGCACGCGCAGATCCTGCTCGACCTCGGTCACCGCGACGAGGCTCGCGAGATCGTGATCGGCTTGGTCGAACGCGATGACTTACCGCCCGCCACGCTGGCTCGCCTGCGCTACCTGCAAGGTCAGCTTCTCGTTCACACGACCAACCGCGACCACCAGGCCGCGTACGAGTTACACCAACAGGCGATTGAGATCGCCGCGACCTTGGTCAAGGACGATGACGAGCGAATCCGGTTGGCGGCCAAGCAAGTCCTGCTCGACGCCCACTTGGCGGTGGCGTTCGACATCAGTTGGGGTGATTGGTTGAGGAAAGCGGACGTGGCGCCGAAGTGGGTGGAGATCGCCAACAAGATCGCCAAGTCGATCACGACGCGCGACCACGGCGGACCGATCGTGCAATTGAAAACGGAACGCCGCGCGCTGGCCGCCTACGGGGGCTTGCGAGCGGCCATCGAGGTCGACAAATTCGTCGCTGAAGTTCGCGAGCGAGTGACGGCGCAGACCGCCGCCGCCACCGACCCGTTGCACCGGCAGCAACTGGAGTGGGAGTTCGGTCAGGTGCTCTACTACGCGGCTCGCATCGAGCAGAGTAAGAAGAACTACGACGCCTCTTTGAAGCTGACGGAGGAGTCGGTCGCGCTGCTTGCGGCCGCCGCCAAAGATCGCCAGCTGACCGAAATCCAGAACTACCATCTCGGCCGCACGGAATTTCTCGCCGGCACGCTCTACGCGCTGGGCAAACGCCAGCACAAGCAAGCTCAACCGTGGTTTGACAAGGCGCTTCAGCACATCCCGGCCAATCCATCCGACTCGCTACGACTGCAGTTTGGAGCGATTGGAGACCGCTACGTGAGCATGGCCGTTACCTACTGGCAGAACGGCGAACGCCAGCGAGCAGTCGAGCTGACCGAACGAGGGGCTCGCGCCTTGCGGCGATCGGTCGGGGTTGGCGGGCGACCGGAGGAGGCGATGGCGATCCCCTACAGCAACTTGGCCGCGATGCATCGAGCGCTGGGGAACAACAACAAAGCTACTTCCTACGTCGAACTGGCCGAACGTGTTCGGGCCCGGGCGGCCAGAACGGCCGCGCAGCCGAGCGATCGGCGGTAGCGAGCCCCCGCCTTGGCGAGCAAACCGCCGCAGGCGACATTTTCGCTGACGGGAGTCAGTTGTTTCTGCGGACCGGTGTGGGGTAGGCTGATACCCGCCGAGCGTCGTAGCTCGCCCGATCATTCCCTGTTGCGCAGTCGTCACGGCCGGCGAGACGCGCGAGGAAGCCTCGTGTTCGCACGACTACTGTTCCTGTTTGTCGCGGTCCCACTCATCGAGTTGGGGCTGCTCCTTTGGCTCGCCGAGCTCATGGGGTGGCAGTGGTCCTTGGCGCTGGTGATCGTGACGGGCGTCGTCGGTTCGGCTCTCGCGCGGGCTCAAGGATGGAAAGCGTACAGCGAGATCCAGCAGCGAATCTCCGCCGGCTCAGCGCCCACCGAGCCGATCATGGACGGCTTGATGATCTTGATCGCCGGTTGCCTGTTGCTGACGCCCGGCATACTCACCGACGTCGTCGGTTTCTCACTGCTGATTCCGCCCTGTCGGCGCGTCTATCGGATTTGGTTGGCGGCGTGGATCCAAAGACGGTTTCATATTCAAGTCGGTCCATTCGGCGGTCCGTCGCCCGACGCTCCGAAGGTCGATCCGCTGGGCCCGGACAACCCCGCCGCGAACCGATCCGGGCGCGTGGAAATCATCGATTCGCATGTTGTGCCGAACAGCGAGGAGGTAACGTAGTGTCTTCCCCGCAGTCGATTTCAAAAACATTTCATCTTGGTCATACAAGGAGTCGTCAGAATGTCGTTGCACACTAGAGTAGGTTGGTGCCTGCTTGCCGCGCTGATGTGCGGCTGCGGGGACAAGGACTTGCAAACCGTTATGAACGACGTCAAGGAGTCGGCGACCGCCGGCGCCGAGAAAGTCAGTTCGGCGTCAGAGAAGGTGCAGGAGCAAGCGCAGAAGACGGCCAACGCCGTTCAAGAGTCCGTCTCGGAGGCCGCCGAAAAAGTTCAGTCAGGCGACGTCGCCGAAGCCGCCAAGGGACTCGGCGACTCGGTCAGCAAAGCGGCTGAATCGGCCGCTAATGCGGCCGCCGCCTCCGTCGATCCGCGCGTCCGTTGGGATCTGCAATTGGACGCCCCCGTGAAGGCGCCCGGCTGTTTCATGAGTTTCGTACCTGGCCAAGACGGCCGCGCCAACACGCTGCAGTTCCGCAGCTACGCTGAGGCGGCGCCGGCGTCTGGAACGGCCGTGTTTCTGCAAGTGCGCACGACGGCCGAGTCGCTCGAGGCGCTCGTCGGCAAAACGATGCCGGCGGAGCTGTTCGTCCAAGGCGACGGTCCGATTTGGTACTCGGCGGAACCGATCCAAATCCAGATTCGCTCCTTTGAGGTTTCCTTGCTGTCCGGTGAGATCACCGGTGGGCAACTGCAGAACACGGACGCCGATCGCGCGATCGAGCCGCGAGGAACATTCGCCGCTCTATTGAAGTGATCGACGAAGTGATCGTTGACGCTTGGCGGTTCTCGTCCTTTGCTTCACATCAAGGGTGTCTTACCATGTCTCACGCTCGACTGCTCAGCGCGCCCCCCACGCGCCACGCGCGACATATTCGACTCGGTGCGGTGATCGTTGCGCTCGCCGCGATCACTGCCGCGATCACCGCCGCGGCGCCGGCGTTCGCCAACCCAAGTACAGTGGATCCCTACGCGCCGTTCGACCTGGTGCAACCCGAACTCTCGGGTGAACTGCACAAGCAATGTCTCGAGTTGAATACGCAGATTCGCACATCGATCGTCAAGTTTCAGCAGATGCAAACCGCCGGCAAGCTCAATGGCGTCAACCCCAAAGAGATCACCCGGATGTCCAGCTCGATCCGGCTGCTGGTCGACCTGGCTCAGGACTTGAAGAAGTTAGGCGAGCCGGCCGGTGAGGATTGGGAGCGCCGCGCCGTGGAGCACGAGCGAGTCGGCGACGGCATCCTGGGAACATACCGCACGACGCAGAAGGGATCGGCCGCACTCCGCGCCGTCCGCATGAATCTGCCGCGACTCACGGCTCAGCGAGACCGCGAGGCCAAGGCGATCGAGAATCACATCGGGAAAGAGGAATGGAGCAAAGCGGAACAACGGTGGCGCACCGTACAGTTTCAGACGTTCGCCGACACGTTCATCATGGATCGGCAGGAACAACTGAAATTCTACATGCCTTACGTCTTGCAGGGATCGCGCATCAAAACGCCACTCGAACAGCAACTGCGGCGATCGTCGTACGAAGCGCTGACCAAGAAGATCGAGGCGGAAGACGCGGCCAACAAAAAGTTCGCGCAACTGGTGAATCGACTGCCCGAAGCCAATGGGAAACTGCCAGACGCATCCGGACAGCCCTTACAGGGTCCGGCGCTGGCCGCGCATGTGGTCGAGACATGGCGCGTGCGGCGGGCCGGTTGTCTGCGCATGCTGTCGTTGTTGTGGTTGCGAATGGACGTCGCCCAACAGGCGGATGAGTCCGTCTTCAAGATAGTTCACACGAGCTACACATCGATAAACGACTTGGCCGTCAAGGGACTCGCCGCGTTGATCGTCGCCGACGCCAAGACGCCGCGCGATGCGGCCGGCTTCCGCAAGGATTACGACGGCTACTTGGCGGCGCTGGCTCCGGTCGCGGCGATCGGCGAGCAGCTGCCGACCAAGGCGCTGGCGGACGCGTTGCGGCAATTCGCCGGGCAGGAGTCAACACTCGCGCAGGCGGCCGGTTCGTACCGGCGGGCGACGACCGAGTTAATGAATTGGCGGGAGCGCGTCGCGGCCCGCCGCAGCCAGGCGGCGGTCGCTCGTTTTCCCGACGTCGTCGCCACCGTCCGCGGCGCGTTAACACCGCCGTTTCTCGTCCAGGGCAGCGACATCCAGTTGACTGGATACGCGCCGCATTTGGTCCAGCAAGTGTCCGTGTTGAAAAGTAAAACGCTCTCGGCTCAACAACTGGCCGGACTACCCGGAACGGGGGCGCGACCGAGCATTAGCGTTCCCGCGCGGCGCGTCTACACGAGGTTCCCCGCGGTGGGAGCCGAAGTCCAAACCCAACTCGCCCGACTCCGCGCGGACTTGCAGATCGGCGAATCGGTTCCGCCGTTGACGCTCGCCGCCGCCGCCGCGCATTGGTCCGCCGCGCAAGGTTGGTGGATGTCGGGCGGAGGTTCAGTTGAACAGGTCTATGTCGAATCACTAGCCGGCCGCACGGCCACTTTGCCGGCCGTCGCCGCCGCGATGGCTCCGCTGCCGTCGCTGCCTTAATACCAGGCGGGGCAATTGGCTCCCGCACAGACGCTCGTTCGCGTCGACTTGAAGCCCGCCTGGGTTCGCCACCGGTACTTTTTTGCGGAATGGGAGGATGGCTCCGGCGGAGCCACGGCTCCCTGAGCCGTTGCAAGCGGACTGTCCGTTAGACGTCGCGAGATTGCGAGTCTAGCAAAGCTGGGGAAAACAATCGGCCGATGTAAGCAGTGCTGGATTACGGTCCAGCCGGACACGGATGGTTCTCGCGCTTGGATTGCGTGAGGGAAGCGGCACGGAGGCGCCGTTTGCCGATTGAATCCTGTATAGGCCGCCCGTGACTGACTCGCTCGCTCCGCAACTGAAAATCCACGTCGAAGAAACGCTCGCCGAGCCGAGAATTCCCAGCGACGACGTTCCCAACTTTCCGCAAATGCAGGCTGCTTTCAACCAGGCCACTGGTTGGAACTTGCGATTCGAATCGCGGCAGCGCGACGACGATTCGATGTCGCCGGCCGCGCCCGGAAAACTGATTGCCGAGATGGCTCCGCAGTCGCCGCCGGCGTCGCGGGACGGAGCCGAGTCGCTGGCCAATTCGATCAGTCGGCTGTTCGGCGAGTTGCACAACGCCCGCTACGCCCTCTGGCAGCGCGAGGCTGAGCTGGCCGCCGGCGTTCCCGTCCAACCTCATCCCGAAGAAGGGTTGCACCTGGCGGCTCGCCTGGAGTCGGTGCTGAAGGCGGGCGCGGAATCACTTGGCTGCCAGGCGGTCGCCGCTTACATGCTCGACGACGCGACAACCCACTTGAAGATGCGCGCGTGCTGGGGGCTGCCGCGCGATCGATTCGTGTCGCCGCCGCGGCCGCTCCGCGGAGCCATCGCCGACTTGGAAGCGCTGATCGGCCACGCGGTTGTGATCGATGACGCGATCATGTTCCCGCATTGGAAATGCCCGGAAGAGAAATTCGGCTCCGCCCTCTGCGTCCCGATCTCAACTCCCTCGTCGCCGTTGGGAACGCTCTGGTTTTACCGAGATGCGGCCGGTTCCTTCGACGATCAGCAGACGAATCTGGCCGAGTTAGTCGCCGGTCGGATCGCCGCCGATCTGGAGCGCGAGATCCTCCTCCAGCAACAGCTCGCCACGCGCCACGTCGACCGTGAATTGCAGAGCGCCGCTCGTTGGCAGCACGACCGTTTGCCGATCATCAGCCCCCTGCTCTCCAATTGGAAAGTGGCCGGAGCCAGACTTGAATCCGACAGCGCGGGAGGTGATTTCTACGATTGGGCCGTGCTGCCCGACGGTCGCCTGGCGCTCGCCGTCGGCGAAGCGCGAGCGTACGGCTTTGAGGCGGCGCTGGCCTCGACGTCTTTCCACGCAACTCTCAAGGCGCACGCCGCCCACCGGCACACAGGCAAGCAGTTGCTCTCCCGAATCAACGACACGCTCTGGTCCAGCAGCGCGGGAGATCAGCATGCGTCGTTGTTCTACGGGTTGATCGATCCGGACACCGGTTCGCTCGAGCACGCGACCGCGGGCGGTGGGCTGGCCGTCGCCTTGCGTGGTCCGAAAATGAAAGTGCTCGCGCAGGAAGAGCTGCCGCTCGGAGCCGATCCCGACGCCTGTTTTCGCCACCGCCGCCATCGCATCGCGCCCGGCGAGTGGCTGATTGTGATGAGCGAAAGTCTCCGCGGAGCTCGCTTGCTTTCCGGTGGCGCGCTCAACGAGCGCGTGTTGGCGAAAGTCGCCAAGCGACGCGCTCAAGTGTCTCCCGACGCCATGGCCGAGAACATCCTTTTGTGGGTCCGCGCCAACGTCGATCTGCAGTACGCTCCCGACGCCAGCCTCCTCGTCGCCAAACGCGATTGAGCACCTTGACGCTGAAAGAAAACCACCTAGACTAAATCGCCTCCCAAAGTGCGGGTGTGGCGGAACTGGCAGACGCGCATGGTTGAGGGCCATGTCCTCGCAAGAGGGTGGAGGTTCGAGTCCTCTCACCCGCACTCTTCTTTTTTCGCGCGATTCCTCTCTCTAACTCGCGCGACCCGTCGCGGCTCATCTCTGCGACGCCGCGCGCGAGCGGCCCACTCAGCCCACTCGCTTGCGGGAGTTGTCTCAGAGATCGACAATGGGGTTCTCGTTCGCCGACAACTCCAAAGGAGATCGCCATGCGCCACGCCCACGCCCTCGCCGTCCTGGCCTGCCTCTTCGCAATCGACGAATGCCGAACAGTCGCCGCCGCCGACCCAACGCTCACCGAAGCGCGGGACGCCCTCTCGAAAGCGGTCGGCTTTTTCCGCCGCGAAGTGTCGGTGTCCGGCGGTTGCTTGTGGCAGTACAGCGCGGACCTCAGCCTCCGCGAGGGCGAAGGTGTCGCCGGTCCGCAGATGGTGTGGGTGCAACCGCCGGGGACTCCCAGTCTGGGCGACGCCTACCTGGACGCCTATCGCTGGACCCGCGACGAGCAGTATCTGGCCGCCGCGCGGGAGACGGGCGGCGCGCTGGTCAATGGTCAATTGCCCGGCGGCGGATGGGATTACCGGATTGAGTTCGACCGGCAACGGCGTTCCGCATACGCCTATCGCGTGGACGGCGGCAAGGGCAAACGGAATGTCGTGACGCTCGACGACAATACGACCCAGGCGGCCCTGCGATTCTTGATGCGGCTCGACGAAACGTTGCAGTTCAAGGACCGCGAGATTCACGGCTGTGTGACGTACGCGCTCGACGGACTGCTCGCCGCGCAATACCCAAACGGAGCCTGGCCGCAACGTTTCAGCGGTCCGCCCGACCCGCGGCGTTTTCCGGTCCGCAAGGCGTCGTATCCGGACAGCTGGCCGCGAAAATATCCCAAACTCGACTACCGCGAGTACTACACGTTCAACGACAACACGATCGCCGACGTGATCGACGTCATGTTCGAGGCGTCGGAGATCTACGGCGAAGAACGTTTCTCGCAGGCGGCCGAGCGGGCGGGCGACTTCATCTTGCTCGCCCAGCTCCCCGCACCGCAACCCGCCTGGGCTCAGCAATACGATCGCCAGATGCACCCCGCCTGGGCTCGGCGGTTCGAACCGGCCAGCGTCACCGGCGGAGAATCGCAGGGAGTCATGCAGGCACTTCTCGACTTGTACGTTCGCACGGGGAAACGGAAGTACTTGGACGCCGTATCGCCGGCGCTGGAGTACCTCAAGAGGTCGCGGCTGGACGATGGCCGGTTAGCTCGCTTCTATGAACTGAAGACCAATCGCCCGCTCTACTTCACCAAGCAGTACGAGTTGGTTTACCACGCCAAAGATCTGCCGACGCACTACGGCTTCATCGTCGGTTCGAAACTGGATCGGATCGAACGACGGCTCGTCGAATTGCAGGAGAGCAAGTATCTTCCCCCGCCGACTCGGCGACCAGATACTTGGCGTAGGGAAAAACTGTCGAAGTCGCTCGCGCGGGCGGCGGCCAAGGCGATCGGCGAACTCGACAGCCGCGGCGCCTGGGTCGAGGCGGGCCGGCTCAAGTACCACCCGCCGGAGAAGAACACAACTGCGATCATCAACGTTCGCACTTACTACAGCAACATGGCGACGGTGGCTCGCTACATCGCAGCTCTGCAGGCGCAGTGACGCGCTTCAGCGTCCGCGTCACTCGGCTACTTCGAATTCATCGCGGAGAAACTCGGCCGCCTCGCGCCAACCGGCGGCCGCCTTGCTGAAGTCGGCGGTCATCCATTTGATCGGTTCGTCAGGCAGCGCGCGCGACGTCGTTTTCACCTTTGAGTTGAGCGGGATTTGCGCACTGCTGCCCTCCGCCAATTGCGTTTCGATCTTCGGCTGGAGCAGGTAGTCGACCAGTTTGCGAGCGCCCGCCGGGTTGGGACCTCCCTTGATAATGCACAGCGTGTTGGGAATGAACAGCGCGCCGAGCCCACCCTCCTCCTGATCGGGGAAGACGATCGCCACCGGTTGCCCGTTCTCCAATTCGATGATCGCATCGTCCGTGTCGGTGAGGCCGAAGTCGAGTTGCCCGGAACCGACGGCCAGCGCGACTTGCTTGTTCCCGCCCACGACGCGAGCATTCTTCTTGACGCCCAGCCAATACTCTTTCGCTCGCGTCGATCCCCATTCCGAGAAAAGCACAGCGGCGTGGCTGGCGGTCGTGCCGAACAGCGGTTTGGCGACGCCGCAACGGCCCTGGTGCTTCGCGTCCGCCAAGTCGCGGATCGATGTCGGCCAAGCGGCCGGGTCCGGCATCCGCTTCGTGTTCACCAGCAGCACGCGTGCGCGCGCCGCCAGACCGTGCCAGTGACCTTGGGGTGAACGGTAGGCGTCGGGAAAGTCCTCGGCCGCCGGTGAGATGTATGCGTCGAGCAATCCTTGTTGCTCTAGTCGCAAGGCGAGCAGAATCTCATTGTTCCAAAAGACGTCGCAGCGGGGACGCGATCGCTCGGCGACGATCTTGTTGTAAAGGCCGACCGACTTTGTCGACTCGATGTCGAAATTGCTCAGCACTCGAGCGCCCGACTTCTGCTCGTACTCGTCCAGCACGGCCTCCGAGAATTCGGAATCGAGTGAGCAATAGACGACGACATCGCCGTTGTTGGCGGCCGTTTGTGCGCCGTCGCCCGCGGGCGGATTCGACTTGCATCCGCCACAACCGGGTAAGCAACTGACGCCGAGAATGAGAACGAACAATCCAATACGCGACGAAGAGAATGGACTCATGATCACTGCCTCTATACCCAATCCAACTCTCGGCCGGCGCTTGCAATCGACATTCTTGACTCCGGCCGCTGAGCAGGCAAGCACTACTCGACGGTAAATCGCTTCGCCGGGCGTCGATATGCTACGATAGCTAAGCCAGGGTGCTACGTTTCGAAGGGCGATGAGATGATGTGCGGCGAGACGAATCCACTCGATGGCCGACAAATTGTCGACTGGACTCCCCACAACGTGCGGCGAACCACCCTCCTCACGATCGCTCTGCTCAGTGCGGCAATGGTCGCCTGCCCCGGGTGCGGCGGCGAGCCCAAGTTGAACTCGACCGACTCGACGGCCCAGCGTCCCGCGGCGACTTCCCAAACGGCCCGGCTGAACAGCCGCCAGGATGGAGATTCGTCTCCGCAACATTCGCCTCAGACGGAACTCGCCGAGACGACCGGATTGCCCACTTATTCTCTGCCCGCAAGTTCTCTGCCCGCAAGCGAGCCGTCCACGCCGCCGGACACGGCGGAGGTCGCAACCGAGTCAAGTGACCCGGATGATCAACAGCCTGTCGGGCGGCAGCGAACGGAGGACCTGTTTCTGCCCGAGGGCGAGCAGCGTCGGGGGCCTCCGCAGCCGCCGCCGTGGCGACCGCCGATTGAAGATGAGCGAGCGAAGGCGGCCGGCATCCGCCGACTCGATGGCAAACACATCGTGGTCTACACCGATCTGCCGGCCAAAGCCGCCGTCGATGAGCTGCCGCGGGCGTTCGATTTGGCAGTTCCCCAATGGTGTCGCTACTTCGGCGTCGATGTCGACAGCGCCAAAGATTGGAAAGTGACCGGTTACGTCATGGACAATCGCCAGCGATTCCGAGCGACCGGACTGTTGCCCGATGACCTGCCGCCATTTCTCCACGGCTTTCAACGAAGTTTTGAGCTGTGGGTGTACGAACAACCGAGCGACTACTACCGCCGACATCTGTTGTTGCACGAAGGCGTACACGCTTTCATGCGGTGGCGACTGGGCGGAGCCGGCCCGCCGTGGTACATGGAGGGGATGGCCGAGTTTCTCGGCACACACCGCTGGCAGGGCGGAAAGTTGCAGGTCGGCTACGTCCCCCGTTCGCGAGAGGAATCGGATCATTGGGGACGCGTCCGCATTATCAAGGACGACGTCGACGAGTCCGGGCCGTTGAATCTGGCGCACGTCATCCAATACGGCCCCCAAGCTCACCTGCAAGTTGAGCCGTACGCGTGGAGCTGGGCGGCGTGTCTGTTTCTCGATCAACATCCCACCTACCAAGCCGCCTTCCGCTCCACACAGAAGAGACTTCAAGAAGGCGACCGCTCGTTCAATCGCTATTTTCTAAAGGGAATCGAA
>JASMLW010000445.1 GCA_030748485.1 Pirellulaceae bacterium | reverse complement strand
AGTCCTATGTACGATGGCCTTCCGAGGCCGTCGAATGCGGGTCGGTCCCAAAAGCGGCTGTCAGATTCGTGCTCATCGTCGAATCAAATCGCCGCGCTGTAGCAAGTGGAACGTCCGTTCTCGACGGCCGCGGAAGGCCATCGTACAGCGCCTTCCGAGGCCGTCGAATGCGGGTCGGTCCCAAAAGCGGCTGTCAGATTCGTGCTCATCGTCGAATCAGATCGCCGCGCTGCGGTAAGTGGAACGTCCCTTCTCGCGACTTCGTCGCGAAGTCCTATGTACGATGGCCTTCCGAGGCCGTCGAATGCGGGTCGGTCCCAAAAGCGGCTGTCAGATTCGTGCTCAGCGTCTTGTCAAATCGCCGCGCTGAAGCAAGTGGAACGTCCGTTCTCGACGGCCTCGGAAGGCCATCGTACAGCGCCTTCCGAGGCCGTCGAATGCGGGTTCGTCTGCCAAGAAGCACGCACCCGATTCGTGCTCAGCGCGGTTTCTAAACCGCCGCGCTGCGGTAAGTTCGAAAACGCCGGGGGCTACCGCCGCAAGTTCCAATCGTCGTCGCCAAACCGCTCCGCGACGAATTGCCGCACGAGATCGGCGGGCCAATCGGTTAGATTTTCTTCGGCGCACCACGCGCGGCGGAGGCCGGTCCTCACATCATCCGGCGAGACGTCGAGGTTGCACACAAACTCGCCGTGCTCCCGCGATTCTCGGTAGTCGGGTTGTCGGGGCGGCGCGCGGAGGCACTGCCCGACCGAATCGAGGGTAAAGTTGTACAAGAGGGTCCCGTGGTAGAGCAGATGTGACCGTCGGCAGCGCAGGCTATTGCCTGAGAATTTGCGGACCCCGACGGTCAGATCGCTCGATCCCTGGCAGGCGACGCCGGGCTGGTAGGGGCGGAGAGCCTCAGCCAATCGTTGTAGCACAAAGCAGTGAGCCCGACTGATCATCCGCAATTCGGGGTGGAGGTCGTAACTGAGGACAACGGCGTACATGAGGCAACCGGGCCCGATAACAACGGCCGCTCCCCCGCTGCCTCGACGCAAGACGGGGATCTGGTGATCGCGACAATAATCCAACTCGACTTCGGCGGCCGCTTGCGAGGCGCGTCCAATGATCACGGCCGGGGTCGGAGACTCCCAGACTCGCAGCACCTCGGTCGGCTGGCCCGCCCTTTCCGCCGCCTCCAACAACGCCTCGTCGAGCGCCAGATTCTCGGCGGGCGTTGGCAAGGTGAGGTCGAGCAGCTTCATTGGCGAGCGAGCCCCGGGTTGTTGCCGCGGAAACGTTTTCTACACTTTACTGAATTGCCTTGACGCGAGGAGCGGGCCGGGATGAGTTCTTCCAGTGAAACACCACAATCGACGCCGAAGACCGTCTCTCCAGACGACTCATTGCCCCCGGTGCAGGCCCCCAGCTCGGGATTCATTCTCCAGCTGTTCCTGATCCCGTTGATCATCGTCAGCATCATTGTGGCCGTCTGGCTAATGTTTAGCTGGTTGGCTCAGATGGGCAACGACCCGGAGAAGATGGTCCGCGAGATCCGGACGATGAATACGGCCAGTTGGCAAAAGGCGCTGACGCTGGCCAACATGCTGCAGAATCCAGAATATGCAGAGCTCAAGGACGACGAAAAACTCGCCACCGACCTGGCGGCCATCCTGCAAGAGCAACTGAAACAGGGAGACGAACAAGACAAGTCGATCCAATTGCGGCGTTACCTGTGCCGGGCCGTCGGCGAATTCAAGACAACGGCCACGTTGCCCGCACTGACTCAGGCCGTGCGGCAAGAGAAGAGTGCGGCGGACGTCGTCGTGCGCCGCTCAGCACTGGCGGCCGTCGCCGTCATGGCCGGCAATGTGGGTCCCGAGAAACTGCGCAACGAATCCGAACTCTTCGACGCGGTGATTGAGGCGTCGCGTGAACGGGGCGGAGCACCGGAGGATGACATCGTCCGCGCCGACATCCGCTCAACAGCCGCGTTTACGCTCGGCGTCCTCGGCGGGCAGGTCGCGCGCGATCGCCTCGCCGATATGATCGACGACGCCCACGCCGAAACCCGATACAACGCCGGCACCGGACTGGCTCGCCACGGTGATGAACGAGCTATTCCCGTGCTGCTCGAAATGCTCGACCCGAACAACGAGTATGCGATCGAGGGCGAACTCTCCGAATCGGCCGAGCTGCGGAAGCGGATCTCGGTGATGAGCAACGGCGTTCGCGCGGCCGCGAAATTCATGAAACAGAACAAAACGGCGAATGTGAGCGAGCTGCAGCAGGCAATCCAGAACATTGCCGACGCCAAAGTCCACGGCGGCCTCCGGACCAAGGCCATGGAAGCACTCAACGAAGCCACCAAGTAATCGCCGCGCTGAAGTAAGTGGAACGGCCCTTCTCGCGACTTCGTCGCGAAGTCCTATGTACGATGGCCTTCCGAGGCCGTCGAATGCGGGTCGGTCCCAAAAGCGGCTGTCAGATTCGTGCTCATCGTCGAATCAAATCGCCGCGCTGAAGCAAGTGGAACGTCCGTTCTCGACGGCCTCGGAAGGCCATCGTACAGCGCCTTCCGAGGCCGTCGAATGCGGGTCGGTCCCAAAAGCGGCTGTCAGATGCGGGCTCAGCGCGGCTTCCAAAGCGCCCCGCGACATTGACTGGAACGGCCATTGTCGCGACTTCGTCGCGAAGTCCTGCCCGGCAGGCAGGACCTACTGGCAGGACCTACCGGTCGTAG
This sequence comes from Pirellulaceae bacterium, assembly GCA_030748485.1. Taxonomy (GTDB): domain Bacteria; phylum Planctomycetota; class Planctomycetia; order Pirellulales; family Pirellulaceae; genus JASMLW01. Next base: position 4,470 of record JASMLW010000445.1, on the reverse strand, counting down.
CGGTTGTGAGGGCTACGGAGAGATTGCCTGGGAACAGCTAGCAGGACAGACCGGGCGTGGGCAAAAAAATTTGGGATTCCCTTCGTGCGCAAATTATTATGGTTCTTGTCTTTGCTGCGCGGAAACGCGCGTCGATCGAGGAAACTCGTTTGCGGTAAAGGCCCAACTTCGACACACTCGATGGTCGACGCGCGTTGACCCACCCGCCGTCCATCATCGTCGAACCGGCTCAGGGAGCGGCCGGTTGCTATTTCCGAAGGACAGTCCGTCATATTGCGGTGAGGTGAAACGAAGATCATGCAAGCTTCCACGCGCGCAATCTGTTTTCTAGCTCTCCTCGGCGTGGCCCTCACAGCCAACGCCGAACGTTATCGGTTGGTTCGTCGAGTTGTATACGAAGACCGCGAAGTGACCGTACATCGTTTGGAGTACGTTACTGATGTTCGTGAACGAACGGTCATCGTGCGGCGTCCCGAGTGGACGACTGAAGTGCGAACTCGCAAGGTCCGTGTCGCCAAACCGGTTGTGGAAACAACCGAGCGCACAGAGACCTACGTCGTTCTGAAGCCAAAGACCGAGACGATTCACGAGGACCGGTACTACGACAAGCGGACGTACGTTGAAGAGACCGAACTCAAGACCATTAAGAACAAAGTGCTCCGACCGATCTACGAGGACAAGGTGCGCGAGGAGCGGGTCGTCGTCCGCCGACCGGTCCGCGAGACCGAAATGCGAGATTACGACCGGGTCGAATACGAGAAGCAAACCGCCTACCGACGACAACTCGTCGATCGCGGCGGGTACGTGGATGAGCAGCGATACCGACCAGGTCAAACTCGCAATTCGCTGCAATGGCTGCGAAGAGGATACGCCTACGACCCCTACAGCGGTCGCTACACGTGGCGCCGCGGCGGGCTGCATTGGGTTCCCCTCGCCACACCTGGCTCGATCGAAGTTCGACGGCGCTACGTCCCCGACGTCGTGGCGGAAGACGTCCCCTACACATCGTATCGCCCGCGCATCGTCACCGAACGCCGCCCGGTGGAAGTCACTCGCTTTGAAGACGTCGTCGAAACTCGACGCATCCCAGTCACCATTCGACGCATGGAAGAAGTCGAAGAAGAACGCGAAGTCGAAGTCGTCGTCCGCAAGCCCGTTACCGAACGGGTGCACTACACGGTTCCGATCGAACGCACGACGTGGGAGCGCGTCGAGCGCGTCAGGAAAGTCCCCGTGGAGCGCGAGCGGATTGAATACGAAGAACGTGATGAGGAGTACGAAGTTCGCGTGTTGAGAATGGTCGAAGAGGAAAAGGTTGAGCGGATTCCCTACACGGTCCGCAAATGGGTCCCCTACACGGTGACGAGACGCGTTCCCAAGACGGTCCTGCTCCGCATCCCGCTCGATGAACCGTGCGAAGAAGTCATCATTCGCTCGCCCCTCAGTCGCGTCGAACGGGCGACGGACCCGGCCGACGAGCCAGCCGACAATCCGCCCGAAATCGACGACAAGGATAAAGAAAAACTCGAACTGCGCAAGGCCGACGGCAGTGAAGCCAAGGCGAACGACGACAAAGCCGGCGACGCGAAAGCCGATGCTGACAAGGCCGGCGACGCGAAAGCCGATGCTGACAAAGCCGGCGACAAAGCCGGCGATGCGAAAGCCGATGCTGACAAAGCCGGCGATGCGAAAGCCGATGCTGACAAGGCCGGCGATGCGAAAGCCGATGCTGACAAGGCCGGCGACGCGAAAGCCGATGCTGACAAGGCCGGCGACGCGAAAGCCGATGCTGACAAGGCCGGCGACGCGAAAGCGGGCGACGACAAGGCCGAGGCGAACAAGTAATGCTCTGTCAGGTTGGGGATTTCGCCAGAGGTCCGATTGACGACTTGGAACGAAGCGGGAATTCTGGCGAATTCCATTGCGTCTGACCCGGTAAGACGGCCGATGGCGAGCGAAAACCGCGCGACCGAGTTGACTGGTAAATCCGTCGCGTTCGCCGGCAAATTGGGTGGAGTCAACCGTCGTCAGGCGTCTCAACTGGTCCGCGATCTCGGTGGCGTTCCACTACCGCTCGACGATGAACGAGTTGACTTGATCGTTGTTGGCGCGGACGCCGTTCCGCCAGCCGATTCGGAAGAGATGCTGCCCGAACGGGCTCGCCGACGCGTCGCGGCGGGCAAAGCGGATGTAATCACCGAGACCCAGTTTTGGGACTTGCTGGGTTACTTCGAAGAGGGCGCGGCGCGGCGGTTGTACACACCGGCCATGCTGGCGGAGTGGCTGGATGTCCCGATCGCCGCCGTCCGCCGCTGGATCCGTCGGCGGCTAATCTCACCAGTCCGCGAAGTGCATCGCCTTCCTTACTTTGATTTTCAAGAGGTCGCTTCAGCGCGCAATTTGGCCAAGATGTTGGCCGCCGGCGCGTCGCCCGCAGATATCGAACGCAATCTCGAGGAACTCGCCCGCTACGTGCCCGACATCGAGCGCCCGCTGCACCAGTTGTCGGTCATCGTCGAAGGTCGCAAGATTTTGTTGCGACGAGGTGAAGGATTACTCGAGCCAGGCGGGCAACGGCGTTTCGACTTTGAGGCGATCGATGGGGAGGACGCCGGACAACCGCCGACGTTGTCGCTGGAATCGAAACTTGAGCCGGCTGAATTCTCGACGCCGGACGAGTTCGCTGACTACGCGGCCGCGCTGGAGGAAGAGGGTGATCTGGAGGGCGCGATCGAAGCGTATCGAACATCGCTTTGCAGCGGCGGTCCTCACGCAGAAACGTGTTTTCAGTTAGCCGAACTGCTCTACCGCACGGGCGACCTGAACGGGGCGCGCGAGCGGTATTACAACTCCATCGAACTCGACGAAGAATACGTGGAGGCCCGACACAATCTGGGTTGCCTACTCGCTGAGATCGGTCAGGTGGAGTTAGCCGTCGCCGCCTTTCAGGGAGCGCTGACGTTCCACGCCGATTACCCCGACGCGCACTACCAGCTGGCCAAAACGCTCGACCACTTGGGCGAGCGCGAGCGGGCGGAAGAGCATTGGCGGTCGTTTCTTCTCTTGGCGCCGAGTAGCCCCTGGGCGACCGAAGCGCGCTGCCGACTGGAGTGATCACAAGGACGCCGTACTAAGCGCAGCGCCGTTTGGGGCAGCAGCGCAATTAACGCCTCTTGCCGGAGCGGCGTCGCTGCGCTCCTTGGTCCGGCCTACTTTTTCTTTAGCAATTCGGCCAGTTTTTCGCGTCCCCAGACGCCTTTCGCCGGGTGTTCTGTCTGCAGGTATTTTTGCGCCAGATCGATAACCGCGTCGTCGCCGCGGTCGACGTGAAGTTGCAACCAGTCGCCTTCGACGCCGGTCTTGGCGATGCGGACGCCGGCGGCCAGGCGACCGCGGTGGTCGCCCCCGGCGCGATCGCCGGCTACCAGGGCCGCCATCAGTCGATCGGCCAAGCTTCCCTTTGTGGACTCAAAGCCGGCCGCCATCTCGGTGACAACTTGGCGCCCGGTGAGCGTATTCCCCTGGCAGGCGTAATGCCGCCCCGTCATCGCCCCCCAATACCGACTGCGTTGGGGAGCTTGCGTGGGATTGTGGACGGCGGTGCGGCCCTTCATGTCGATGATGCCCAGTTGCCGGAGTTCGGCGTCTGGGTCATCTCGGAGCAACTTCAGGAAAATCTCTTCCGGCCGCTTTCCGGCCGCCAGCATGTCCAGAGCCGGTTCGCCCCATTTCGGCACATGATGATGTTGAGTGCAGAATGCGCCAACGCCGGCCCGCACGTACGGTACGACCTTGCCCACAGCCGGGTACTTGCTCGCCACCGCGGCTCCACACTCGCCCGTCTCGGGGTCCACTCCAACAATCGAAAAAGTCGCTGTTATCTTGAAGCGACCCTCCTGCGCGACTCCTTGCTCGAGCGGTAACAGCCCGCCGATGACTACGGTAATCATGATCCAATACCTCATCTGCATTTCCCTTCGTCTCGATGGCGCTGCATTGCCGTTCAGTTGGTTGTGTTGCTGAATTGTTGTCTTGCCGCCCAGGTCGGCGCGAATCACTCCTGGGCCGGCGGGTCGCCGAAGTCGCCGAGCAACGGTTGCTCGACGCGGACGAATTCGGCGTAGGGCATATTGATCGAGATCGCATGATCGCCGGCGTTGAAATTGATGGTCGCTTCTGCGGCGAGCCGGTGATCGCACCACGTCGGCAATTCGAAGAGACTTCCGAACGGCGGTATCGAACCGGGCTGCAGTGCCGTAATGTCCGACACCTCTTCTCGCGATGCGAAGCGCAGACTCTTCACGCCGCGCGCTTTTCGCACTCGCTTGCTCGCCAGCTTCAAGTTCGCGGGCAGCACGATCAAGACAAAGCCGCGATCGACTTTACAGACCAGCGCCTTGGCCCCGCTGCTCAACGTCGCCCCGCGAACGGCCGCCGCCTCTTCACTCGTGTAGACCGGTTCGTGCCGCA